>DATMWF010000112.1:0-3317 GCA_035562675.1 Arenimonas sp.
TCGTGGATGCCTTGTGCATACAGGTCATAGCGGCTGTTGAGGGACACCAGGGAGGTCTCGAAGGCCGTCAATGCACGGTAAATGTGGTCAAGCCGGATTCCGGCCTTGGCGTCCGCGAAGGCGCTGGCGAACAAGGGCCGATAGGCTGGCAGCGCATTCATTTTGGCCAGCAGGCCGGCGCGGGTATTGCCCATTTCATGCGCATCGTACAGCGGGCCGAGCATCTGTTCTTCCAGCGAGCGCGCGCGTCCGTCCCAGAAGAATTTATTCTGGAAGCCGACGTTCCACAGGCTCGGTGCGTTGCGGGTCAGCTGCTGGCCGTTGATGCCACGGCTGCGCGGCAGGCCGTCGGAAAAGCCTTTGTCGGGCCGGTGGCAGCTGGCGCAGGATACCGTGCCGTCACCGGACAGTGCCGGATCGAAGAACAGGTAGCGGCCCAGGTCGATCTGTTTCGGCGTGAAGCCATCGCGGAATTTCGGCAGGCCGGTCTTCAGGCCGCCCACTCCGGCGCCCTGCAAGGAGGCGTATTGCAGATAGGGGTTACGCAGCTTGCAGACGCCCTTGATCTGTTCGAAGCTGGCCGGGCACTGGCTGGACAGGGTGATGGCGGACGGTTTGGGCGCCGAAGCCGCGCCAGCGGAAGCCCCGGTGATGACCAGGAATACGCTAAGGAGAAATTTGTCCCGGCCGGTCATGACTCAAGGTTTTAAGGTGCCGATATAGGCAAGAACATCCTGTTCCGATTTGGCATCGAGCATTTTGCTGATGGCCGCCATCTGCTTGCCGAATTTGTCGTTGGGGTGGCCGCCGCGCAGGCCTTTGCGGAAATTGCCGTATTGACGTGCGAGATAGACGGTATCCACGCCGGCCAGGCGCGGCGCGCCCAAGGCCTGGTTGCCTTTGCCGTTGGCGGCATGGCAGGCGCTGCACAGGGCGTTGTATTGGGTTGAGCCATTGCCCAGATTGGCCTTGCCTGGCGGGTTGGCCGCGGTTTTCTGTTTCGGCAGTTTCGCAACAAAGGCGGCCATGTTGGCGCGGTCTGCCGGTGTGGCCAGAACCGCCGAAGCGGCGCGCATCTGCGCGCCGAAGGCATCGCCTGGCTTGGTGCCGCGCCACCCGTTGGCGAAACTATCCAACTGCGCTTTGATGTACCAGGCGTCCATGCCGGCGATGTTGGGTGCGCCCAGCGTGCGGGTTCCCTCGCCTTTTTGGCCGTGGCAGGCCGTGCAGCTGGCGAAAAGCGTTTTGCTGTCGGCTGCCGGCAAGGTGCTGGAGAGTGCGGCGCAGATGACCAAGGCGGCCAATGCAGCCCTGAGCCAGGATGGAAGCAATGGGTAGCCGAAAGGCTTGCCCTTAGTGGCTTGGTCAATCAAAACACGCCCCCTCATACATTGTTTTAATAGTTTATTTTTTTAAATTAAATTTGTTAATAGCCAAACAGCGTCTTCCCAGTAATCAACTGTTCACTCAGTTTCAGAATAATCCGATTTCTGTAAAAATCAAGCGCCAAAGACGGTAAATTGCGACGGATATCACATTATTGCTTCGATTGTCCGGTCCGGTCAGCCTTGAAAAATCCCATGCTCAGCTGCTCAGTTTCGCGATCTGCCGGTCCTGCATCCGGGAAAACAGCGCCAGTGCGGTCAGTGCTCCGACCAGGGCCGTGAACATATCCGATTGGGCATCCCACTCATCGCCCTGCGTGCCCAGGAACTCATCGGCGCCCTGGCCCATGGCGACGGCTGCCGCCCATTCGATCAGCTCGTAACCGGCGCTGACCGTCATCACTACGCACACCACCAAAAACGCCAGCCAGGCTTTGCCGTTCATCACCCGTTGCCGGATGAAAATCTCGCGCGCCGCCAGTGCCGGTACCAGGCCTTGGAAAAAATGCCCGATTTTATCGTAGGGATTTCGCGCCAAGCCGAACCAGTCCTGCAGTTCAAAACCGAGCGGTACCCGCGCGTAAGTATAGGCGCCGCCCACGATCAGCACCGCGCAGTGCAGGAAGATGCCGGTGACCAGCAGGTTGCTCAGTGGAAAGCGGCGCGCCGTGCCCCACAACACCGGCAGCACCAGCATCACCGGCAGGGTTTCCATGATCCAGGTCGCGCGGTCATAAGGGTGCCAGCCCGAAAGGGCCAGCAGGAGCAGTGTCAGCACGCTGCCGACGGCCAGCGGCAGGAAGCCCGGCGCGCGGCTCACGGCACCGTCTTCAAGGCGCGCGCGCTGATGCGGGTGCCTTCGTCAAGCGTATTGCCGGGGTAGATGATGACCGTGTCGCCGGCATTCAGGCCGGATTGTATCCAGGCCTGTTCGCCGTTGCGCGCCCCGACCGTGACCGGAACCCGATGCGCCCGGCCGTTCCTGACGGTGAATACGGACATCGCGCCGGCGCGGTCGCCGGGCGTCGGGAACACGGCGCTGACCGGCACCGTCAGCGCGTCGTCACGGGTCAGGGTGATCAGCCGGACGCCGACCCGGAAGCCGTCGCCCAGCGCACGCCACTGCGCCGGTGGGCTGCTGATGTCGATCAGCACGTTGACGCGCTGCTCCTCGACGCCGAGCGCCGAAACTTTGGTGAATGCCGACGGCTCCACCCGGCGCACCCGGCCCTGGAGTTCCTGCGCGCCGCCCCAGCGCTCGATCCGAACCGGTGTGCCGGGACGGATGCGCAGGGCGTCGCTGGTCAGCAGTTCGGCGACCAGTTCGAGCGCGTGGCTGTCGCCGATCTCGAGCAGGGGCGTACCCAACGCCACGGCCGTGGCGCTGGGCTGCAGCACCCGCAGCACCTGGCCGGCCACCGGCGAGCGGACCGCGAAGCGGTCTTCGCCGTCGGACTCGCCCGCCTGGCGGGCGGCGGACAGCGCGGCGCGCGCCTGCTCCAGTTCATGGCCGGCGACATGCCGGTCCTGTTCCGCGCTGGCCAGCTCCTTTTCCGCGGCGCGCGCGGCCAGTCGGTCGGTATCCAGCTGCAGCGCGGAGATATAGCGGCTGCGGGCCAGCTCTTCACTGCGCTTGAGCACGCTGCGGGTTTTCTGTACGTTGATCCGTGCACCATCGATACGCGTCTGCGCGCGCTGGATCTCGGCATCGGCGGTTTCGATGCGCGCCGACAGCTCCTGGATGCTGCGGGAATCCAGCATCGGCGGCAGCACCGGTGTCAGCGTCGCCACCACGGCGCCGGGCTCGACGGCGTCGCCCTCGCGCAGGGTGATGCGCGCCAGGCGGCCGGCCAGCGGTGCGAAGACCGTGTAGCGGTCGCGGACCCTGGTTTTGGCGTCTTCGCTGATGCTGGATTCGAAGCGTCCGCGGGT
>DATMWF010000113.1:0-2223 GCA_035562675.1 Arenimonas sp.
ATCGAGACGAACCGCTGCAAAGGCGGAACCTTCGTCGCCATCACCTGCGGCGCCAACATGAATTTCGACCGCCTGCGTTTCATCGCCGAGCGCGCGGATGTCGGCGAGGAGCGGGAAGCGCTGTTCGCAGTCACCATCCCCGAACGGCGCGGTGCGTTCAGGGAGTTCTGCCGGCTGGTCGGCCCCCGCAACGTCACGGAGTTCAATTACCGGATATCCGATACGCGTCAGGCGCATATATTCGTCGGGTTGGGCACCAAAACCAAGGGCGAATCGGCCAAGGTCGCACGGCTATTCGAAAAAAACGGCTATCCGACGCTCAACATTACCGGCGATGAGCTGGCCAAAGAGCATATCCGGCATCTGGTCGGCGGACGTTCGCCCCTGGCGGAGCATGAACTGCTGTACCGTTTCGAGTTCCCCGAGCGTCCCGGCGCCTTGATGAGGTTCCTGTCAGCCATGGATCCCGGCTGGAACATCAGCCTGTTCCATTACCGCAATCAGGGAGCCGATTACGGCCGTGTCCTGGTCGGCATCCAGGTACCGCAGTCGGAACGTCAGGCGTTCAAGCAGTTCCTGACCGGGCTGGGCTATCCATTCGTCGATGAAAGCCAGAACGCCCTGTATCGGCTTTTCCTGAAATGACACCGGCGGCGGCAGAGCCCCTGTTGTTCACCTTCCGCCGCTGCCCCTATGCCATCCGGGCGCGCCTGGCATTGGCATCCGCCGGCATCGACTGCACGCCGTTTGAAGTGGACCTGAAAAACAAACCGGCGCGGCTGCTGGCCGTTTCGCCGAAAGGCACGGTACCGGTGCTCGTGCTCGCCGATGGCCGCGTCCTCGAGCAAAGCCTGGACATCATGCATTGGGCGCTGGAGGAGAACGATCCCGACGGCCTGCTGCCGGCGAATGCCGCCGAACGCCGCATCACGGCTGACATGACCGCTCAAAATGACGGCGCTTTCAAGCAGGCGCTTGACCGCTGTAAATACCCTGGACGTTACGGTCTGGCCGACGGCGGCGCGTTCAGGCCGCAGGCCGCGGAAATCCTCTTGCAATGGGACGCGCGCCTGAAGGAAACCGGTTTTTTCATCAATGACCGGCCGCGCTTGGCGGATTACGCGTTGCTTCCGTTCGTCCGCCAGTTCGCCTCAACGGCCCCTGCATATTTCGACGGCTTGGACGCTCCGGCCCTGCAACATTGGCTGGCCACCCTGACCGGTTCCGCGTTGTTCACGCGGGTGATGGCCAAGGCGTGATGCTTACAGCGCGTCGTTGAGTACCTTGGCCAGCCGGACGCCGGCCTGATACAGGCGCTCGCGCACCACCGGATCGTATTCGTAACTGTAATCGTAACCAAGTTTCGGCATCGCCTCCGGCTCGACCTTGCCTTTGCAGTATGTCAGGTAGGTGACCGGTGCGTTCGGTTGCACGACTTCGGCGGGATAGATCCTGCCGCGCAGTTTTTTCGACTCTTCCGCCCATTGCTTGACGTCGCCGGACTGCCATTGGCGGATTTGTTTCTGGGTTCGGTCCTGGCTGGCGAAGTCTGCCAGCTCGGTATAGCTCAAGTTGGTTTTCTCGATCATGTCGCTGTCCCAGACCGTATGCAGGTTACTGGGTTTGCCATGCCAGGTGACCCGGCAGGCGTTGCCGCCCTTGTCGCCGCTGGTGCCTACATGCAGCGGCTGATGGACGTCGCCGATCAGGTGGACGGTGAACTTCAGCGCGAAAGCCTTGTCGGCCGGACTGGAGGCCGGATTCTTCAGTACCGCGATCTGCTTTTCGACCTGGCTCATCAGGAACCCGGTGCCGTCGTTTTCCAGACCGGCATGGAATCGGTCATCTTCGTCCTGCCAGGTGGTGTAATGCCAGTTATAGGTGTATGCATAGGTCTTGGGGCCGGAACGCAGCTCATCGGGCCATGTCGACACGAACGCCAGATCGTGGCCACCCAGGATTGCGTAGGCCTTCTTCAGCGCGTCAGGGTCCATATGGCGTTCGGCAACCAGGCCGACCACGCGATGGCCGGTAGAGCCCCAGGCCAGCACATCCTGGCCCGCTGTGGACAGTGCCGCAAAAGCCAGTGTAATAAGCAGTTTATTCATGGAAGTACATTCAGCCTTATTGAGGAAGTTTGAGCGAACCTTTATCGCTGAAACGGACGCTGCCGAACAGCCCGCTTTCCAGCTTGCCGTTGATTTCATAGGGTATGACGGACTG
>DATMWF010000114.1:0-6646 GCA_035562675.1 Arenimonas sp.
TCGGCCATGCCGCGGTCGAAGGCCGGCGCGAAGTCGGCGTCCTTGATCCGGTCGAAATGCGGGTACTGCAGGTCCAAGGTGCTTTGCTGGAAGAATGGGTTCATGGCCTTCACGGAAGTGGCGGTGGTTTCGGCGCCTTGCGCCGGCAATGCGGCCAGGCCGAGGCTGGCGGACGACAGCGCCAGGGCGATGGAAAGGGTGATCGGGTTTTTAAACATCATTGACAGCCTCAAGTGGATTAACCTTTCAAGTTTAAGCTAATTCCTGCGTTATGGATGTGCCGAAAGGCACGGTTACCTGAATAAACGCCGACCGGGCAGGCCACCCGGAGTCATTCGGCCCGATCCGCGCCATGCAACCCTTGGGTTTTCCGGCATTAACCCCGATAATAGGAAAATGGATACAGATTCTGAAAAGCAGCGTGGTTTTGTCTTCCCGGGCGTGTTCGAGATAACCGCCATGGGTTCGGCCAGCGCCCGGCTGGAAACCGCCGTACCGCAGGAACTGGAGCGGGCTGGGCTGACCGTACTGCACGAAACCGTGTCATCGCGCGCCTCGAGCGCCGGGCGTTTCGTGTCGATCAGCCTGAGTTTCAAGGCCGCTTCACGCGCCGAGTATGAGGCGGCGCATGAGGCCCTGCGGGCCCATCCAGAGATCAAGTGGACGCTGTAATCCCCGTGCTGCATGTCCGCCAGCTCGGCAGACAGCCCTACCAGCCGGTCTGGGACGCCATGGAGCGCTTCACCGCCGAACGCGGCGAGGCCGGCATCGACGAGCTTTGGCTGGTCGAGCACGATCCGGTGTATACCCTGGGCCAGGCCGGCAAGCCGGAACATGTGCTGATGCCCGGCGATATTCCGGTCATCCGCTGCAACCGCGGCGGGCAGGTCACCTACCATGGCCCCGGCCAGCTGGTGGCTTATCCGTTGATCGACATCCGTCGCCTGGGCATCGGCGTGCGCGAGCTGGTCAACCGCATCGAACAGGCGATCATCGACACCTTGGCGCACTGGCGGATCGCCGCCGAGCGGCGTGCCGGCGCACCGGGCGTCTATGTCGGCGAAGCGAAAATCGCCGCCCTGGGCCTGCGCGTCCGGCATGGCTGCAGCTTCCACGGCCTGGCTTTCAACGTCAATATGGATCTGTCGCCGTTTTACGGCATCAATCCGTGCGGCTATACCGGTTTGCAGGTGACCCAACTGGTAGAATTGGCGGGTGAAACCGCATTGTCCGAGGTGGCGGCTGAATTGGTCAGCCAGCTTTCCGGGCAGCTTGGCCTTCAACCGGCCTGGCTGGCGGACAGACCCCCTGCCTTGAACACCGAACCCGTGAGCGCGTAATGTCAGAAAACCAGCCGTCGTCAAGAGACAAATCCATTCCGGTGCAGACCCTCGCCAGCCTGGAAACCGGCGTCAAGCAATTGGGCGAAAGCAAGATCGCGCGTAGTCCGGTCACCTTTGCCGATGCGCCCGTGCTGCGCAAGCCGAGCTGGATCCGGGTCCGCATCCCGGCCGGCAACGCGGTCGCGAAACTGAAGGCGCAGCTGCGCGAAAACCGCCTGGTCACGGTCTGCGAAGAGGCGTCCTGCCCGAATATCCACGAATGCTTCAGCCACGGCACCGCCACCTTCATGATCCTCGGCGAGGTCTGCACCCGACGCTGCAGTTTCTGCGATGTCGCCCATGGCCGGCCGAAGCCGCCGGATCAGGACGAGCCGCTCAACCTGGCGAAAACCGTCCGGGACATGAAGCTGCGCTACGTGGTGGTCACCTCGGTCGACCGCGACGACCTGCGTGACGGCGGCGCCGAACATTTCACACGATGCATCACTGAAATCCGCACGCTCAGCCCCAACATCAAGATCGAGATCCTGACCCCCGACTTCCGCGGCAAGGGCCGCATGGAACGGGCGCTGGAGTTGCTCAACCAGGCACCGCCGGATGTCTTCAACCATAACCTGGAAACCGTGCCGCACCTGTACCCGAACGTCCGGCCCGGCGCCGACTACGCCTGGTCGCTCAGGTTGCTGAAGGAATTCAAGGCCGCCAATCCGCGCGTGGCCACCAAATCCGGCATCATGCTCGGCCTGGGCGAAACCATGCCGCAGGTACAGCAGACCCTGCGGGATTTACGCGACCATGACGTCGATATGATTACCGTAGGCCAATACCTGCAGCCGACGCCGCACCATCACCCGGTGATGCGTTACTGGACGCCCGAGGAGTTCGCCGAGATCGAACGGTTCGGGAACCAATTGGGCTTCACCCATGTCGCATCAGGACCGATGGTGCGTTCGAGCTACCACGCCGACCGCATGGCGATCGATGCGGGCTTTGTCGAGGCGTGAGCCAACTAATGGCCTATGGCGTTAAACCGCGATGGGCGCACAATGGATCTTATTTGAGGCGATTATGAAAAAACGATATATCCTGGCGCTGACCGCCGCGCTGCCGTTGGCCATCGCCCTTGCCGCCACGCAGGGCAAGGTCAGCACGCCTTTGTCCGAACTGGCGCCGACCGAGTCGCAGGCCCTGACCGGCAGCCTGGTCTACCAGCTGCTGTCCGGCAGCGACTATGCCTACAAATCCCTGCCGCTGGACGACGCGCTGTCGGCCGGCATCTACAAGAACTACCTGGAATCGCTGGACGACAACAAGCTGTTTTTCCTGAAGTCGGACATCGCGCGTTTCGATGCCTACAAAACCGGCCTGGATGACGCCATCAAGAGCCAGGACATCAGCCCGGCCTTCGATATCTTCAAGGTCTACCTGCAGCGCGTCGACCAGCGCGTCGCGCATGCCCGTTCGCTGCTCAAGCAGGATTTCGATTTCAGCGCCAAGGAAGACTATGCTTATGACCGCGAAGACGCCGAGTGGGCCGCGACCGAAAGCGAGCTGGACGCGGTCTGGCGGCAGTCGGTCAAGAACGACGTGCTGCGCCTGAAGCTGGCCGGGCGTCCGATGGACGAGATCCGCAAGACCCTGGACAAACGCTACAGCAACCTGTCGGAGCGCCTGCACCAGCTGCGCGGCGACGACGTGTTCGAGAGTTTCATGAACGCCTACGGCTCGGCGATCGATCCGCATACCTCCTACATGAGCCCGCGCAGCGCCGACAACTTCGACATGACCATGAAGCTGTCGCTGGAAGGGGTAGGTGCGGTGCTGCAGACGCAGGACGATTATGTCGTGTTCCGCACCATCATGCCCGGCAGTCCGGCCGAGAAATCCGGCGTGATCAAGCCGGGTGACCGCGTGCTGGCGGTCGGCCAGGGTGAAAAAGGCCCGATGGTCGACGTGGTCGGCTGGCGGATCGACGATGTGGTGTCGAAAATCCGCGGGCCGAAGGGCTCGGTGGTCCGCCTGGACGTGCAGTCCGGCGACGAAGGCGTCGACGGGCCGCACAAGATCGTCCGCATCGTGCGCGACAAGGTCAAGCTGGAAGAACAGGCGGCCAGCAAAAAAGTCATCACCAGCGGCGGCAAGCGCATCGGCGTGATCGAACTGCCGGTGTTCTACCTTGATTTCGAAGCGGCGCGCCGCGGCGATCCGGATGCGCGTTCGGCGACCGCCGACGTGCGCAGGCTGCTGGAAGAGCTGAAACAGGAAAAAGTCGACGGCGTGGTCATGGACCTGCGCGACAACGGCGGCGGCTCGCTGATCGAAGCGGTCGAGCTGACCGGGCTGTTCATCGACCAGGGCCCGGTGGTGCAGGTCCGCGAGACCAGCGGCAAGGTGGAAGTGGAGTCGGACACCGACGGCGGCCTGGCCTGGAACGGCCCGCTGGCCGTGCTGGTCAACCGCTCGTCGGCATCGGCTTCCGAGATTTTCGCCGCCGCCATCCAGGACTACGGCCGCGGCCTGATCATCGGTGAACCGACCTTCGGTAAAGGCACCGTGCAGACCCTGATCGACCTGGACAAGTTTCCGCGCCGCAAGGACATCCAGTTCGGGCAGCTGAAAATGACCATCGCGCAGTTCTTCCGCATCAACGGCGGCACCACGCAGAACGCCGCCGTGACCCCGGACGTGCTGTTCCCGGTGTCGGTGGATGCCAGTGAATACGGCGAAAGCACCTACGACAACGCCTTGCCGTACACCGAAATCGCCCCCGCCAGATACCGCCGGCTGGGCAGCTTCAAGGCCATCGACCCGCAGCTGGAAATCCAGCATAAGGAGCGCATCGGCAAGGACAGGGAATTCTCCTGGTGGATGCAGGACGTGGCGTACTTCAAGGCCGAGCGGGAGAAAAAATCCATTTCGCTCAACGAACAGGAACGCCTGGCCGAACGCAACCAGATGAAAGCCAAGCGGGATGCGCGCGAAACCGAGCGCAAGGCCCTGGGCCTGAAAAGCATGGGTCCTGATGACAACGACGACGGCCTGCAGGCCGGAGAGCGCAAGGTCAGCGAGCAGATCGCCCAGGAAAACGCCGCCAAGGAACGTCCGGATCCACTGTTGAACGAATCCGCGCATATCCTTGCCGACGCCATCGGCCTGCTTGAAAGCAACAAACTGCTGCTGGGCCAGGTTTTCCCCAGCGCCCGTTCGGCCGGATCCTGGGTCGAATAGCGCAGGATTCGGATAACGCGCGGCGCATGCTTCTTGTATGCTTGAGCCATGAACCGGAAACCTGTTGAAGCCAAACTGATCAAGGCGCGCGAGCTGCTCGGCACGCGCGCCTTTTCCTTGCCCGAGCTGGCCGCCGAAACCGGCCTGAGCGCCGCCTATCTGCAGAAGAAATTCAAGCAGGCGTTCGGCCTGAGCCCGGCGCAGTTTTCGGCGCAGCGCCGGCTGGACAGCCTGAAGCACAACCTGCGATCGGCCGGCGACGTGACCCAGGCCTGGGTCGACAGCGGTTTCGGTTCGTGTTCGCGCGTTTACGAACACGGTGCGGCGAAACTCGGCATGCTGCCGGCGCAGTATAAAAAAGGCGGGGCAGGGCTGCTCATCCACTGGACGGTCTGTGATTCGGCGCTTGGCCCTGCGCTGGTGGCCGCGACCGAGCGTGGCATCTGTGCGGTCGCCCTCGGCCCCGACAAGGCCAAGCTGCAGGCGGAGCTGGAAGCTGAATTCCCCGCCGCGCGGCTGAATTACGTCCCGGACGACCACCGGTTCATCGCCGACAGGGTGCAGCAGGCCGCGGCGGCTCTGGCCGGCAAGGCGTCCGATGTGCCCGTCGAGCTGATCGGCACCGCGTTCCAGCACAACGTGTGGCAGGCATTGATGAAAATCCCCAGGGGCCGCACCTTGAGCTACGCCGAGCTGGCGGCAAGCCTGGGCATGCCGAAAGCGGCCCGCGCCGTGGCGCGCGCCTGCGCGGGCAACAAGGTGGCGGTGCTGGTGCCTTGCCACCGCATCATCCGCGGCGACGGATCGCTTGGCGGCTACCGCTGGGGCCTGCCTTTGAAGGAAATGATCCTCGGGCAGGAGGGCGCGTGCGATAATGCGGCATGAATGAAGCACCGAAACGCAGCCATGTCCTCGCCGCCTTATTGGCGGTTTATCTTATCTGGGGCTCGACCTATTACGCCATCAAGCTGGCCCTGCCGGATTACCCGCCGTTCCTGCTGACCGGCACCCGCATGCTGATCGCCGGCGGGTTGCTGCTGGCCTGGCTGGCGTGGAAAAAAACGCCGCTGCCGAAGCCGGGCCAGTGGCGGTCGCTGATCATCCTCGCCACGGTGATGACCGTGCTGGCCAATGCCTTCGTGAACGTGGCGGAACAGACCGTGTCCTCGGGCGTGGTCGCCATCGGTGTTGCGGCCATGCCGCTGTGGGCCGGGCTGTTCGCGGCCCTGCGCGGCTACCATCCGAACCGGCTGGAATGGGTCGGTCTGCTGCTCGGCTTCCTGGGCGTGATCTGGCTCAACCTCGGCAGCGAACTGCGGGTGTCCACCGTCGGCCTGCTGTGCGTGTTGGCCGCGCCGTTGGGCTGGGCCTGGGGCTCGATGTGGAGCAAGGGCCGCGACCTGCCGGATTCGCTGGCGTTGTCGGCCTGGCAGATGGCGATCGGCAGCGTGATTTCGCTGGCCATCGGTTTTTCAATCGGCGAGCGCTTCACGCATGTCCCGGGCCTGCAGGCCACGCTGGCCATGCTGTACCTCGCGCTGTTCGGTTCGGTGGTGGCGTATTCGGCCTTCGTCTGGTTGGTCAAGCACGTGCGTCCGGCCTTGGCCACCAGTTACGCCTACGTCAACCCGCCGATCGCGCTGCTGCTCGGCGTGCTGCTGCTCGATGAGCCGCTCAACTCGCACACCGTGGTGGCGATGGTCCTGATCCTGGTCAGCATCGGCCTGGTCACCCTCGGCAAGCGTCTGCACGGCGGTTGATTCGGGCATAATTGAATGAATTTGAAATAAGCAGGAGTTGGCGTGGAATCCATGGAATTGGAACAACGTATTGGAGTGGATGTTGATAAGGCTGTTGTAAGAGCGGCGCCGTTTTATGTGGTTTCGTTGCAGAAGTTGGTATTGCTGCAGGTGCTGACTTTCGGGTTCTACGGCATCCTTTGGTTTTACTGGCATTTCCGCCGGCTAAAGGAATACTACCGCGACGACAGCTGGCCGGTCATGCGCAGCATTTTCGCGGTTTTCTTCACGCATACGCTTTTCAGGGATATCGCGGACAAGGACCGCAAAACAGAC
>DATMWF010000115.1:0-8785 GCA_035562675.1 Arenimonas sp.
GTGACTGATCCGGTTTTTCAGTTCAGAAGGCACCTGCGCGGCGGATTGCTTCAGCTGCGGATCCCAGAAGATCGGATCGTAACCGAAACCGTTTTCGCCGAGCGGCGCTTTCAGGATTTCACCGTGCCAAACGCCTTCAGCGATCACCGGCTGCGGATCGTCGGCATGCGTGAGCAGGACCATGCAGCAGTAAAAGCGGGCCGTGCGTACCGGGCTGGAAAGCGTCGCCATTTCCGCCAGTACTTTGGCGATATTGCCGACCGCATCTCCATGCACGCCGGCGTAGTGCGCGGAAATCAATCCGGGCGCGCCGTTGAGTGCATCGATAATGATTCCCGAATCATCGGCCAATGCCGGCAGACCGGTTTGCCGGCAGGCATGGCGTGCTTTGAGCAGGGCGTTTTCCACGAAGGTCAGCCCGGTTTCTTCGGCGTCGGCGAACCCGAATTGGCTTTGAGGCAGCGCCTCGAAACCGAATTCGCGGACGATCGGTTGGATTTCGGCCAGCTTGCCTTTATTGGACGTGGCGATGACCAGTTTCATGCACGCAGTTCCAGAAGATCCCAGCGGTTGCCGTACAGATCCTCGAATACCGCCACGCTGCCATAGGGTTCATGGCGGGGCTGTTCGCAGAACTGGACGCCGCGTGCCAGAAACAAGGCATGGTCGCGCGCGAAATCATCGGTGTGCAGGAAATAGCCGACCCGGCCGCCGGTTTGCCTGCCGATGCAGGCGCGCTGCGCGTCGTCCGCGGCTTTGGCCAGTAGGATCGCGGTTTGTGCGCCCGGTGGCGCCACCAGCACCCAGCGTTTGCCGTTTTCGCGCGGGGAATCCTCGCGCAGTTCGAAGCCGAGCATGCCGGTGTAGTAGGCGATGGCGCGGTCGTAGTCATCGACGACCAAGGCGAAGGCGCCGATGTGGGAACTCATCCGGCGATCGCGCTACGCTGCATGGCCAGCAGTTCGCCGATGCCGGATTCGGCCAAGGCCAGCAGGTCGGCGAGGTGGGTGCGCGAGAACGGCGCGCCTTCGGCGGTGCCCTGCAGTTCGATGAAGCCGCCGTTGCCGTCCATCACCACGTTCATGTCGGTGTCGCACTTCGAATCTTCCGCATAGTCCAGGTCAAGCACGGCGATGCCGTTATAGACGCCGACCGACACCGCGGCGACCGAACCGATGATCGGATTTTCCAGGATCAGGCCCTTGGCCATGGTTTTCTGGATGGCATCGCACAGCGCCACGTACGCCCCGGTGATGGCTGCGGTACGGGTGCCGCCGTCGGCCTGCAGCACGTCGCAGTCCAGGGTGATGGTGCGTTCGCCGAGTTTTTTACGGTCGACGCAGCTGCGCAGCGCGCGCCCGATCAGGCGCTGGATTTCCAGGGTGCGCCCGCCTTGTTTGCCGGATGCCGCTTCACGGTTGTTGCGGTCGTGCGTGGCGCGCGGCAGCATGCCGTATTCGGCGGTGATCCAGCCTTCGCCCTTGCCACGCAGGAAGCCGGGCACCCGGTTCTCGACGCTGGCCGTGCACAGCACCTTGGTGTCGCCGAAGCTGATCAGCACCGATCCCTCGGCATGCTTGGTGTAATTGCGCTGGATGCTTACGGGCCGCAGCTGGTCGGCTGTGCGTGCGCTGGGACGGGTCATTTTCGGCTCATTTTTAGCAAAGTCAGGGCGAATAGATTACCATTCATCATCCTTTCCCTGCGATAAAACCCATGATCCGAAGCATGACCGCCTATGCCCAGACCGAGACCGTGAGCGAGCTCGGTTCCATCAGCTGCGAAATGCGCTCGGTCAACCACCGCTACCTGGAGCTCAGCCTGCGGCTTCCCGAAGAGCTGCGGCCGCTGGAAAACGCCCTGCGCGAACGCGTCAGCCAGAAAATCTCGCGCGGCAAGATCGACCTGTCGTTCCGCTTCAAGGCCAGCCACAGGCAAAGCGCCGCCCCGCAGGTCAACCAGGCGGTGCTGGACGATTACGCCCGGCTGAACCTGGCCGCCGCCGCGCAGTTTCCAGGCCTGCAGGTATCCTTCACCGAACTGCTGCGCCTGCCCGGCGTGCTGCTCGAGGAAGAGTCGTCCGGCGATGCCCTGCTCAACGCCGCGAAACAGCAGCTTGACATCACCCTTGACGAGTTCATCCAGGCCCGCGCCCGCGAGGGCGGCAAGCTCGGCCAGGTCATCCTGGAGCGCCTGCAGGGCATCGAGCGGATCGTCGTGCAGACCCGGGAATACATGCCTGAGATCCGTGCGGTCCTGAAAGCGCGCCTGCAGGCCAAGCTGGCGGATTTCAACCTGCCGCTGGATGCCGGCCGGCTGGAACAGGAGCTGGTGCTCAACCTGCAGAAAATCGACGTCGATGAAGAGCTGGACCGGCTGACCAGCCACATATCGGAAGCCCGGCGCATACTGGCCCTGCCGGAAGCGGTCGGGCGGCGCCTGGATTTCATGCTGCAGGAATTCAACCGGGAAGCCAATACGCTCGGTTCCAAGTCGGTGGACGGCAAGACCAGCAAGGCCTCGGTCGAGCTCAAGGTGCTGATTGAACAAATCCGCGAACAGGTGCAGAATCTCGAATGATGCGGGGAACTCTATACATCGTGGCGGCGCCTTCCGGTGCAGGCAAGTCCAGCATCGTCAACGCCGTGCTGAAACGCGTCGACGACGTGGCCCTGTCCATTTCGTATACATCGCGCGCCCCGCGCCCCGGCGAGCGCCACGCCCAGCATTACCATTTCATCAGCAAGCCTGAATTCGAACGGATGATCGCCGAGGGTCAGTTCTTCGAGTACGCCCTGGTGCACGGCGACTACAAAGGCACCGCCAGCGAATCGGTGCTTCCGTTGCTGGAAAAAGGCCTGGACGTGCTGCTGGAAATCGATTGGCAGGGCGCCCGGCAGGTCCGTCAACGCATCCCTGAGGCGAAAAGCATCTTCATCCTGCCGCCGTCCAAAAAGGCCCTGGAAATGCGCATGCGCAACCGCGGCCAGGACTCCGAAGCGGTCATCGCACAACGGTTGGCGGCGGCGCGGGAGGAGATGAGCCACTTCCATGAGTTTGATTATGTGGTCATCAACGAACATTTTGACCAAGCGGTTCAAGAAGTTACCGCCATTTTCAGCGCCCAGCGGCTACAGCTTGGCCAGCAGCGGCAGCGTCATGCCGAGCTGATTGCGCATCTGTTGTCTGAATGAGCCTGGCCCGGTTTGGATTTTAGCCCGGCTTTACGCTATAATACGCGGTTCATGTAACTTATTGATTGTCCGTTAATTTCAACGGGCATATGGAGACAGTATGGCGCGTATT
The DNA here is from genome assembly GCA_035562675.1 of Arenimonas sp. Taxonomy (GTDB): domain Bacteria; phylum Pseudomonadota; class Gammaproteobacteria; order Xanthomonadales; family Xanthomonadaceae; genus Arenimonas. The sequence goes on from DATMWF010000115.1 coordinate 3,307, forward strand.
ACCGTTGAAGATTGCTTGGAAGTGGTGGATAACCGTTTTGAACTGGTGCTGATGGCTTCGAAGCGCGCCCGTCAATTGGCCAAAGGCGAGCCGAGCACGCTGGAAGGCGCCCACATCGAATCCGAGAAGCCGACGGTCCTGGCCCTGCGCGAAATCGCCGACCGCTCCATCAACCATGCCGTGATTGACGCCGTTGAACGCACCCAGCGCGAACGCCGTGAACGCGAAGCCCTGGAATGGGCCGCCGCGGAAGTGGTGGATGACGATCTGGCGAAAGCCGGCGACGAATAAGCGCCGTCTTCCCGCTCCCGAAATGCCGGCTTTCCAGCCGGCATTTTTTATGTCCGTAACGCACAGGAAAGGCTTGTTTAATAAGCGTTTCTTGCGTAGCATTGAACGATGAACCTCCCGCTTGCGCCATCGCTCGATTTGGATATGCCGTGCCCGGATCCCTGTCCGGAGATGGCCGAGCGCCTGTTGAACAAGGCGGCGGCCTACCTGCCGGAGGAAAGCCTGGCGAAAATCCGCCGGGCCTATCAACTGGGCGCCTTGGCGCACCAGGGCCAGACCCGTAAAACGGGCGAGCCCTACATCACGCATCCCATCGCGGTGGCCGAAATCCTCGCCGAGCAGCGCTTGGACGGCGACGCCCTGTGTGCCGCCATACTGCATGATGCCCTGGAAGACACCACCCTGCCGCGCACGTTCATCGCCGACACCTTCGGCGAGAGCGTCGCCGAAATGGTCGAGGGGGTCACCAAGCTCGACAAGATCCAGTTCAACAACCGCCAGGAAGCCGATGCCGAAAGCTTCCGGAAAATGATGCTGGCGATGTCGCGCGACATCCGCGTGATCCTCATCAAGCTGGCCGACCGCCTGCACAACATGCGGACATTGGAAGCCAAGAGCGCCGAGTCGCGGCGGCGCATCGCACTGGAAACGCTGGAGATCTACGCGCCGATCGCGCAGCGGCTCGGCATCAACGTGGTCAAGGCCGAGCTGCAGAACCTGGGCTTCAAGGCCCTGTACCCGCTGCGCTACAGGGTGCTCGCCAAGCATCTGGCCAACCAGCCGGTGCTGCGCCGCGAAGCGATGGCCACCATCGAAGCCCAGCTGGCGCAGCGCATCGCCGTCGAAAACCTGCCGTTCCGTCTGGTGTCCCGGGTCAAGGGGCCGTGGAGCGTGTACAGCAAGATGCGCGAAGAGCGCAAAAAGTTCAACGAAGTGATGGACGTGTTCGGTTTCCGCATCGTGGTCAAGAAAGTCACCCAGTGCTATCAGGCCCTGGGCGCGGTGCATTCACTGATGAAGCCGCTCGAAGGGCGCTTCCGCGATTTCATCGCCATCCCCAAGGCCAACGGTTACCAGAGCCTGCATACGCTGCTGTTCAGTCCGCTGGGGTCGCCGGTCGAGGTGCAGATCCGCACCGAGGAAATGGACGTGGTGGCCGAGCGCGGCATCGCCGCGCACTGGGTCTATAAAAACCGGGGCGCGGCCAGCAGCAACGCGCAGGCGCGCGCACAGACCTGGGTCAACGGACTGGTCAGCAGCGACGAATTTTCCCTGCCGTCGCTGGAGTTCCTGGAAAACGTCAAGATCGACCTGTTTCCGGACGAGGTGTACATCTTCACCCCGAAGGGCGAAATCCTGTCCTTGCCGAAAAACGCCACGCCGCTGGATTTCGCCTATGCGGTGCACACCGATGTCGGCAACCATGCCGTGGCATCCCGCGTCGACCGCCGCCTGGTGCCCCTGCGCACCAAACTGTCCAGCGGCCAGACGGTCGAAATCATCACCGCGCCGTCCGCCAACCCCAGTCCGCAGTGGCTGGAGTCGGTGGTCACTTCCAAGGCCCGCACATCGATCCGGCATTTCCTGAAACGCATCGAGCACGAAGACGCGGTCAATCTCGGCCACCGCATGCTGGACCGTGCGCTGGAACACCTCGAGACCTCCCTTGACAACGTCTCGGCCGCGCAGCTGCAGCAGTACCTGACCGAAAACCGCTACCCGCGCCTCGAGGTGCTGCTGGCCGATATCGCGCTCGGCAACCGCATGCCGGACCAGGTCGCCCGGGCGCTGCAGCCCAACCAGCAGTCCCTGCTCGGCAGCGATTCCGCCGGACCCAGCCACCATGAAGAAATCCAGATCAACGGCAGCGAGCGCGGCGTACTGACTTTCTCGACCTGCTGCTATCCGATTCCCGGCGACGACATCATGGGCTTCCTCACCGCCGGCAAGGGCGTTGTGGTGCACCGCATGGACTGTCCGAACGTCAATGAATACAAGAAACGGCCGGAACGCTGGGTGCCGATAACCTGGGACCGCAGGGTGGAGGGCGATTTCCGGGTCGAGCTGCGTTTCGAAACCGAGAACAAGCCCGGCGCCTTGGCCAAAGTGGCGGCGGCGGTCGCCGAATGCAATTCCAATATCGATTCGGTCAACTACAAAGAGCGTGACGCGCGCATTTCGGTCATGGTGTTCTGCATCGAAGTGAAGGACCGCAAGCATCTGGCGGACATCATCCGGCGCACGCGCCGCTTGAGCGTGGTCTATTCGGTCGAGCGGGTGTAAACGGCCGTCAGCGGCAAACCGGCGTTTCCGTCAGGATGGCCTGGCCGGCGATACCCGCCATGTTCTCCAGCCAGGGGCCCGGCAAGCAGCCCCGCTGTGCCAGCCATTCCGGATCAAACAAGGTATCGGCATAGCGTTCACCTTTATCGCACAGCAGCAGCACGATGTTTCCGGGGCTCGCCGTTTCCTTCATCACGGCGGCCAGCCGCAGGGCAGCGGCCAGATTGGTGCCGGACGATCCCCCGAACCGCCTTCCCAGCCAGCGTTCGAGCAGCCAGGCGCCTGCGATGGATTCCTGATCGTCGATTTCAAGCACGCTTTCGGCGAGCTCGAACGCGAAGCACGGCTCCACGCGGGACCGGCCGATGCCTTCGATGCAGGTTTTGCGGGTGGCAAGCCGGCTCCGGTCGGCGCTTTGCCAGCCCTGCGCGAACGCGGCGCCGGTCGGTTCGGCCACGCACAGCATGGCTTGGCTGCCGACATAGCGCAGATAACGGCCGATGGTCGCCGATGTGCCGCCGGTGCCGGCCCCGCACACGATCCAGTCCGGGTCGCCGGCGCCAAGCAGCTGGCTCTGGGCCAGGATCGATTGGGCGATATTGTTGTTTCCGCGCCAGTCCGTTGCGCTGCCGGCCAGGTTGAACTGGTCCAGATAACAGGCCGCCTGCCGCTGGGCCATGTCCAGGGCGTATTGCGTGGCGTCTTCGCCGTCCTCAATCAGGGCGCATTGTCCGCCCAGGGCGGTGATTTCTACCTGCTTGGCGAGCGAGGTCGAGCGTGGCATGACCGCGATGAACGGAAGGCCCAATCTGCGCGCGAACCAGGCTTCCGAAATCGCGGTGCTTCCGGACGAGGCGTCTATGACCGTTTGTCCGCGCCGGAGCCGGCCGCTGCAAAGCGCATAGAGGAACAATGAGCGCGCCAGACGGTGTTTCAGGCTGCCGGTCGGGTGGGCGGATTCGTCCTTCAGCAGCAAACCGATGTCCGGGAATCCGCTGAGGCGCAGCGCCAGCATGGGGGTTTCGGCGCAGCCGCCCTGTTCCTCGTCCAAGCGCGCGATGGCATCGGCTATCCAAGCGCGTTCGGCGCTGACCGACAGCGAGTCCGGCAGGCGCTGGGTGGTGTTTTCAATGTCCATGCGCGGAGCATAGCGCCTGCGCGCCGTTTGATCGTTGATCAAGGTCAAGTGCGGGCGGGTTATCCCTGTAAGCGGGATATTGCGATGCATCCCGGGCTTGAAGAAATCATTAGACGGATGCATGGATTGAAGGTAGCTTATTCAATCATACGTGTTCTAAGGCAGGTGTTGCCCATGTCGAAATCCATCATCCACACCGATCAGGCCCCGGCCGCCATCGGTCCGTATTCACAGGCCGTCCGCGTCGGCAGTACGGTGTATCTGTCCGGCCAGATACCCTTGGTGCCGGCTACCGGCACCCTGCTGGAAGGCGATATCGCCGCGCAGAGCCGGCAGGTATTCAACAACATGAAAGCGGTCTGCACCGCAGCCGGCGGATCCCTGGCGGACATCGCGCGGCTGGGCATTTACCTGACCGACCTGGGGGATTTCGCCGTCGTCAACGCGGTGATGGCCGAGTATTTCAACGCGCCGTATCCGGCCCGTTCCACCGTCCAGGTTTCCGCGTTGCCGCGCGGCGCGCAGGTGGAAGTGGACGCCGTCCTGGTATTGAGCTAAACGGATTTGCCGCAACCCGATCTCAGCCAGCAAGGCCGGCAACCGCTGTCGCTGCTGCGCGGCGTCGGTCCCGCCGTCGGCAAGAAGCTGGCCGAGAAGGGCATTCTGACCCTGCAGGACCTTTGGCTGCAGTTGCCGATCGGCTTTGAAGACCGCACGCACATCTGCCGCCTCGACGATCTGCAACTGGGCCAATCCGCCCAGGTCGAGGTCCGCGTCGTGGCGGTGGAGCGGGGCTTCCGGTTCAGGCCGATGCTGAAAGTGACCGTGCAGGACGATTCGCTGCGCCAGCTCAGCCTGCGGTTTTTCCATTACTCCGGCAGTCAGGCCGGTCAGTTCACCGTAGGCAGGCTGCTGCGCTGCTACGGCCAGGTCCGGTTGGGCACGAACAGTTTCGAGATGGTACACCCCGGCTACCGGTTCATCCCGGATGAGGAAGCCGGCGTCTGCAAAGACCGCCTGGATCCGGTGTATTCGAACTATGACGGCATCGGTGCGGCGACGCTGGCCAAACTGATCCAGCAGTCGCTGCGCTTCTTGCCCGATGACGGCAGCCTGGAGCTGCTGCCGGCCGAGCGCCTGCGCGCTTTGGGTCTGGCCGGCCTGGTACAGTCGCTGCACGCCATCCACCAGCCTGACATCGGCACATCCATCGCCGATCTGCTGTCCGGGCGGCATCCTGCCATCCGGCGCCTCGCGTTCGAGGAACTGATGGCGCACCACTTGAGCCTCCGCCAGAAACGCACCGCGATCAAATCGAAACCGGCCAGGACCGTGCGCGCCGATTCGCCGGTGTTACGGGACTTCCTGGATGCATTGCCGTTCGCGCTGACCCAGGCGCAGCGGACGGTCATCGCGGAAATCCAGCGCGATATGCAGCTTGGCCATCCCATGCTCCGGCTGGTGCAGGGCGATGTCGGCACCGCAATGTTAGGATGTTGTGGTCGTTCACAGTAGACTAATTTCTATGCAAAACCTGTCCTCTATAAGGGTGCACCGCCGAGCAACCGAAGTCTCTGCTTCTCTTAACGTTCAAGAAAGCAATGTATCGGGTGAGCAGATATTGCGACTTCAGTTTCTGGCGTGTTTCCTTCAGGCGTCAGTCGATAGCGTCACGCTTGAATCTGGCGTTCGAGCTTCGTACAGCCACTCACGGCGTATGAATCTACTATCTCCATGGGGCCCTATTTCAGTCACGATGCCGGGTTC
>DATMWF010000116.1:0-22746 GCA_035562675.1 Arenimonas sp.
CCGTACCCGAGGGTTTCAATGAACAGGCGCTGGACCAGATGCGGCAGCATCTGCAGAATGACCATCGCTTCGGTGTGCCTGTCGAAGGTGAACGGCTCGCAATGCATGCCAAGTTTCCGGTAAATCGCGCGGGCAGCGCGTTCGGCCCTTTCGGCAGCGGCGCCCACCGGCATGATCAGCGTATTCTGGCCACGCAATGCGCCGGTAGACGCCGCCATGGGATGCGTCGAGCACACGCTAACGCCTTTTCCGGCAAGTTGTTGCAAGGTTTCGGCAAAACCGGCTTTGTTGGTGGCGCAGTCTATCAGGATCTTGCCGTCCAGCATCGCGCCGTATTCAAGCAACAGCGGATTGATGGCGCTGTCGGGAATGGCGATGAAAACCAGCGTGCTTTGCCGGATGGCTTGGACGATCTGCACGTGGCTGGCGTCTTTTTCAATGATGCGGGTTTTGACCGACAGACCCTCCAGCGCCTCGGCGATCCGCCTGCCCCAGCCGTTGCCGCCCCCGAACACGCAAGCGCAAGCCATGCTTGGCCCTAAGGCAGTATCAACGGCATCCATGGTCATTCATGAAGGACCCGAAGTCCCATCTGTGCCAACAAAACGGTCATCTGTCCGGCCTGTGCCGCCTGTTCGCTGGACGCGTTGCCTTGCTGCGCGCGCTTGGCGACGCCTTGGGCGATGGCGGCCAGCCGGAAGAAACTGAACGCCAGCACGAAAGCCCAGTCAGCCGGAATCTGCCGTCCCGTCAGTTTGGCGTAGCGGCTCAGGATCCACTTTTCGTTCGGGATGCCAAGCGCTTCCCGGTCCAGTCCGGCCAGTCCCGGCAGGGCCGGATTTCTCGGCAGGCGAAGCGCCATGCAGAAATAGCCCAAGTCGGCCAGGGGATGGCCCAGCGTGGATAGCTCCCAGTCGACCACCGCGCGTATGCGCAGGTCGTTTTTGCCGAACAACAGGTTGTCGATGCGGAAATCGCCGTGCACCAGCGCGATGCTGCCGTCATCGGCCGGGCAACGCGCCGGCAGTTCGGCGATCAGGCTGTCCATGGCCGCGATGGTCTGGGTTTCCGAGGCATGGTACTGCTCCGACCAACGCACGATCTGCCGTTCGAAATAATTGCCGGGCTTACCGTAATCGGCCAGGCCGGAGGCCTCCAAGGGGACTGAATGGATGGCGGCCAGCGTATCCAGGATTTCATCGTAGCAGGCGCCGCGTTCCGGGATGCTCAGCTCAGGCAGCGAGGGATCCCAGAAAATCCGGCCGTCGATGAACTCCATGACATAGAACATCGAGCCGATGATGCCGTCGTCAAGGCAAAGATGGTAGGGCGCCGCGACCGGCACGGACCCGCCGTGCAGGGCCTGCAGGACCCGGAACTCACGGTCGACGGCATGCGCCGAACTGAGCAGTTTACCGGGGGGCTTGCGGCGTAGCACATAAGCGCCGCTTTCGGCCTTGAGCAGATAGGTCGGGTTGCTTTGCCCGCCCTTGAATTTGCTGGAAGCCAGCGGGCCGCGGAAGCCGTCGATGTGGCCTTCGAGATAGCGCGCCAATGCCGCGTCGTCGAGTTGCAGGGAGTGCGGGTCTGTCATGACGTCGGGTTATCTCAGCATGCCGCGGGCCAGCGCGGCGATATGCGTTTCGTCCGGACCATCGGCCAGGCGCAGGCAGCGCGCGCCCGCCAGGGCATGCGCCAGGAACGGATGCTGCAGACCCTCGGCACCATACAGCTGGATGGCGCGGTCGATCACCGCGAATGCCATGCGCGGCGCGACGATCTTGATCATCCCGATTTCGTCCTTGGCGCCTTTGTTGCCGAGCGCGTCCAGCTTGGCCGCGGCGTTCAGCGTCAGCAGCCTGGCCTGTTCGATTTCACAGCGTGACAGCGCGACCATCTCCTGCACCATGCCCTGTGCCGCCAGGGGCTTGCCGAACGCGATGCGGGTTTTCGTGCGCTCGACCATCAGCTCCAGCGCCCGCTGCGCCAAACCGATCAGGCGCATGCAGTGATGGATGCGGCCGGGCCCAAGACGTGCCTGCGCCAGGGCGAAGCCGCTGCCTTCGGTCTGGATCAGGTTGGTCTTTGGAACGCGTACCCCGCTGAACGACAGTTCCATATGTCCGCTTGGCGCGTCGTCGAAGCCGAACGCCTCCAGCGCACGCTCGATGCGCACACCCGGGGTGTCCATCGGCACCAACACCATGGAGTGGCGCGCGTGTTTATCGGCATCGGGAGCGGTCACGCCCATCACGATCAGGATTTCGCAGCGCGGGTCGCCGGCGCCGGTAATCCACCATTTGCGGCCGTTCAAAACGTAATCCGCGCCGTCGGACGCGATGCTCAGCGCGATGTTGGTGGCATCGGAGGAGGCCACCTCCGGCTCGGTCATCGCGAATGCCGAACGGATTTCGCCGCGCAGCAAAGGTGCCAGCCAGCGCGCTTTCTGCGCGTCACTGGCGAAATGCGCCAGCACTTCCATGTTGCCGGTGTCCGGTGCGTTGCAGTTGAACACCTCCGAGGCCCACAGCACGCGGCCCATCTGTTCGGCCAGCGGCGCGTAATCCAGGTTCGACAGCCCCGCGCCGTGCGTTGCATCGGGCAGGAACAGGTTCCAGAGCCCGGCCTGCCTGGCTTTTAGCTTCAGGTCTTCGATGTGCGGCGAGGGCGTCCAGCGTGTGGCCGGATCGGCCTGCCAGGCCTCGACGTGTGCTTCGGCCGGGTAGACGTACGCCTGCATGAACTCCGCCAGGCGGCATTGCAGTTCGAGAGCGGATGCGGAATGGTTGAAAAGTCGGTTCACGGCGGATTCCCATAGGTACAACTTAAGAATACTTCAATTTAACCGTTCGGATTCACCCTGGACGGTGGTTGTGCGCTATGTACGATATCGCACGGACAGGGATTCGGCCGGGCATTACCATCACCGAGTACTGAACCCGCTTTGTTCAGTGATGGCGAATCCGCACTGCATGCAGATGCATGGTCCGTCCCGCAAGCACCGATAATACATGGAGAACGCTATGAACAAGAAAACCCGCACCGCAGCCGGCATGCTTCTGGTCCTTATGCTCTCGCTGATGAGCACCGCCTGCCATACCATGGCGGGAATCGGCAAGGACACCCAGGAAGTCGGCGAAGAAATCAAAGAGACCGCTGAAGGCAATTGAACCTTGCAGACCGTTCAGGCTGCGGTTCTTGAATTTGCCGCGGTTTGAGCAGTAGGGCCACGGATGGCTCGGGCGTCAGCCCCTTATTGCCCGGTCAATTGACCGGGCAATTTGCATTTAAGGACAGTCACCCGCCGGATTTTTCCAGAAAGTCACGGAAATAGCCGGCACCCAAGCTGCGCGCTTTGTTGATGTTGTTTTCCGGTATCGAGTCGATGTCCGGATAGTTGTCGATCACGGTTTCCAGGCTCGCCTCCCGCAGCAGATGCAGCATCGGATACGGACTGCGGTTGGTGTAATTGGCGGCATCGTCCGGCTCGGCGTCGGCGAAACAGTAGTCCGGATGGAAGCTGGCCACCTGGTAGACGCCTTCATAGCCCTGTTCGGCCAGAATGTCCTCCGCAAGCCCGGCCAGGTCCAGGTAGTCAAGAAAGTCCACAAAACCCACCGGCAGGATCAGCAGCGTGGTTTCGGTTCCCGGATGCGCATCCAGGTAGCCGCATTCCTCAATCAGCTGCTGCAGCGCATCGCCCATGTCGCCGCTGCCGTTGACCATGAAGCGCACCGCATCCCGACGCAGTTCGCGCTTGGCGAACGGGCAGAAGTTGAGGCCGACCACCACGCTTTCGATCCATTGCCGGGTTCTTTCGATGACGGGTGATGCCTGCATGGGTTAATCCTTTGAGCCGGGCGCCTGTGTGCAGGTCACTTCACGTCCGTGAGTTGCCAGTGGTTTCCCGCCAGCATCCGCATCCGGTGCTTGAATGCCGCGCCGTTGAGCGTCGTATCGGCGACCAGTGAAAAACTCAGGTCATGCTGCGTGCCGCTGACTTTCGCGTTGGCGTCGATGGCCAGCAGCTGCGGATCAACCCCTTCGGCGTCGTGTTCATCGATGCCAGCCAGCCAGGACTGGATGTAGGCCGGATCGCTCAGGGCGCGTTGCAGCTGTTCGGCGAAGGTTTCCGCGCCGTGCGCGGAGAAGCTCAAGTGGCTTTGGGCGCCACGCGCCGCTTTCGGGTCGGGCAGGGAAATATAGAACTTCATGATTCCTCCAAAAAAGGAAAGCGCCGTTACCGACGCCTTCCAGTGTAACAAAGCCACGGTGGTTCAGTCGCCTTGGGCTTCCATGGTCGGACCGTATTCCTGGCCGACGCTCAGGCCGGTCTGCCGCTGGTTGAAATAAAACACCGGCGCAGGGCGCTGCTTGCCCCCGATTTCCGCCATGGTCGCGGCGTCGAACAGGCGCCCGTTGACCATCACATAGGCGGTATCGATGGTGTTCTGGATGTTGTCGAGCGGATTGCTGTTGGTGATCACCAGGTCCGCGCGCTTGCCGGGCTCGATCGAGCCCAGTTCGGACGAGAAGCCCAGGTAATCGGCGCCGTCGATGGTCGCCGCGCGCAAGGCCTGCCAAGGGCTGAAACCGCCCTGCACCAGGCTCCAGATCTCCCAGTTCGGCGACAGGCCCTGCATCTGGCCATGGCCGCCGATCTGGATCTTGATCCCGGCATCGCGCAGGCGTTTGGCCTGTTTGGCCACCTCGATGTGGTAATAATCCCATTCCGGCGCGGTTTCGCGCCGGATCGAGCGGGCGTCGAGGGCGTCACGCGGGTAGAACTTCAGGAAGCGCTCGTTTTCCCAGATGTTCATCTTGTTGTACCAGTAATACTCGCCGTTCACGCCGCCGTAGTTGACCACCAGGGTCGGCGTATTGCGGACGTCGGTCTGCTTCCAGGTGTCGACCACATCCTTGTACAGCGGCGCGACCGGGATGTTGTGCTCGATGCCGGTGACCCCGTCGAGCATCATGGTCATGTTGTGGTTGAAGGTCGAACCGCCTTCCTCGACCACCAGCACGCCCTGTTCACGGGCCGCCTGGTTGATCTGCTGGCGTTGTTCGCGGCGCGGCTGGTTATACGACTTCACGCTGAACGCACCGACCGCCTTCATGCGCGTGATGGTATTGCGGGCGTCTTCGAGCGAATTGATCACGGCCTTGAAGTCGCCGTCCGCGCCATACAGGATGGTGCCGGTCGACATCACGCGCGGTCCGACGATCTCGCCGGCCTTCTGCAGTTCGGCCTGGGAGAACACGGTTTCCGAGGTGGCAGACGGATCGTGCATGGTGGTGACGCCGAACGCCAGGTTGGCATAGTAAGCCCAGTTCTGCTGAGGCACCACGCCGGAATTGAAATGCGCGGCATGCGCATGCGCATCGACGATGCCCGGGAACAGGGTCTTGCCTTTGGCATCGATCACCCGCGCGCCGGCCGGCACATTCACGTTGGCGCCGACTGCGGTGATTTTGCTGCCCTGCACCAGCACAGTGCCGTTCTCGATCACTTCCTGCGCGCTTTCGGCGTTTTTCATGCTGATGATGCGCGCGCCGGTGAACGCGATGGTTTCAGAAGGGCTGTCGCTGGCCACTGAAAAACCCATGGAAACCGGTGCGGCGTTCTGCGTCTGGCTGAGATTGCGCGAGTGGTACTGGTTGCCCAGCATCCAATGCACGGTGCTGGCGTCGGACCAATGCAGGTAAGCCCCGGCGGTGCTGGTGAGTTTGGTCACCGGCACGGCGGTGGTGTCCTTGCTGAGCTCGATGCTGCCGCCGTAGGCCGGCAGCGGCGCCACGTAGGCGTTGTAAAGCTCGGTGAAAGCCACGCGTTTGCCGTCCGGGCTGAGCTGCACGGAGTCGGCGTACTTCAGGCTCAGCACCTCACGGACCTTATCGCCGTTGATGCCGATGCTCATCACTTTCTTGGACAGGTCGCCGCCGGTCATGTACAGCACACGTTTGCTGTCGGGCGTAAACTGCGGTTCACCGCCGTTGGCGATCTTGTTGGGTGACCAGGCGGCGGCCGGCGATACGTAAATGCCGCGGTCGTTGCTGTTCAGGCTGCCGGTCAGCGCGCTGCCGCCGGATTTGATATAAACGATCTGCTGGCCATTCGGTGAATAGCGCGGCTGGTAATAAAAGCCGGGTTCGGTGCTGAGCGTACGCACTTTGCCGGTGGCCAGTTCCAGTTCGCGGATGCTGCCCTGTGCGGCGTCCGACCAGGTGGTATACAGGATCTTCCGGCCGTCGGCGCTGAAGCTGGGCTGGTATTCGAACACCGCGTCATCGCGGGTCAGGCGCGTCGGCGCACCGCCGGCGGTGCGTTTCCACAAATGGCCGACGGCATGGAACAGCACGGTTTTTCCGTCCGGCGAGGTCGCGACATCGCGCAGCATCCTGACCGTGAAGGCATCGCCCTCCAGCCGCTGCTGGACCCGGATCGGCGCGGTCAGCTTCTGCTCGATCTCGGCGTTGAAGGCGATGTTGGCCGTTACGCCGGTCTGCATGTTGACGCGCCACAGCTTGCCCTGTGCCCAGATCACCACGGATTGCGAATCAGGCGTCCAGTTGAAGTTGGCGTAAGGGCCGAAAATGGCCCAGACTTCCTGCTGGTCATGCGACAGGCCGTCCCAGACCGGGCTGACCTTGCCGGTCCCCAGGTCAAGGACATGCAGGACGGTCTTGTCGCGCACCCGCTTCACGAAAGCCAGACGCTTGCCGTCCGGCGAGGGCTGCGGACGGATGGCTCCGCCGGGCGTGTTGACCAGTGTCTGCGTTTCACCGGTTTCCCGGTCCAGGCGTTTGATGGCATAGATCACGCCATGCACGTTCTTGTTGTATTCGAACGCGTCGCCACTGCTGACGTCCTCGGAATAATACACATAGCGGCCGTCGGGGCTGACCGCCGGTTCGCCGAGATCCATCTGGTCGTTTTTACGCTTGGTCAGCTGCAGGCCTTCGCCGCCGCTGCGGTGCGTCATCCATAATTCACCGGCACCGAGCGAGCGGCCGGAAGTGAAGTGCTTTCGGCCGATCAGGTACTGGCCGTCCGGCGTCCAGACCGGGTTGTTGAACAGCCGGAAAGACTCCTTGGTGACCTGCACCGGACTGCTGCCGTCGCGGCCCATGCGCCACAGGTTGTTTCCGCCGGCGCGGTCCGAGGTGAAGGCGATTTCGCGGCCATCCGGCGAAAAGCGCGGCTGCACGTCCCATGCCGGTCCGGAGCTGATGCGCTGGGCACTGCCGCCGGCGATCGGCAGCAGATAGATATCGCCCATCATCGAAAACGCGATGCTCCTGCCATCCGGGCTGACGTCCAGGTCAAGCCAGGTGCCTTCGTCCGTGCTGAAGCGCACGGTCTTGGTTTTGCCGTGGTCGGCCGAGACGTTCCAGGCCGGTTTCGCATCGGCGGCCTGCAGGCCCTGGCTGAGCAGCAGGGCGCTGCAGACCAGCGTCAATTTTTTCAGTTGCATGGTGTGTGTCCTTAAGGTTGATAGGCGCGCGGCAGGCCATTGGCGGGCGCCAGATAACGGTCGCGCAGCTGGGTCTGACGTGAAACCAACGGTGTTTCCTTGCCTTGCAGCCACATGGCAGTGGCGGTGGAGGCGACGTCCAGCGGATCGCCGGTCCACAGCACCAGATCGGCGCTTTTGCCGACCTCAATGCTGCCGACCTGCGCATCGACGCCAAGCGCCTTGGCCGGCGCCGAGGTGATGCCGGCCAGACCCGCTTCCCAGGGCAGGCCGTGGGAAACCGCATTGCCGGCGATCTGCCGGATTTTACGGGCGTTGTGCGTGCCGTCGTTGCCATTGATGAAGCTGACCGATACGCCGGCACGCTGCAGGCGCGCGGCGTTTTCGAGCGTACTGCCGATCTGTTCGAAACTCGACGGCAGCTCTTCCATGGCATCGATGAACACCGGCACCTTGGCGGCCGCCAGCTGGTCGGCGGCGCGCCATGCTTCGGTGGCCCCGACCAGGGCGATCCGGATGGCATATTTCTGTGCCAGTTTCAGCACCTGGCGGATGTCGGCTTCGCGGTGCACCGACACCAGGAAGCGCTGGCTTGCCATGGCCTGGTTCAAGGCATTACGGCCTTGGCCGGTGAGCAGGCGGTCATCGCCCGGCGTCGGTGCCTTGGCTTCATTGAAGGCCTGCTCCAGCAGCATGAACTGCGCGGCGCGCGTCGATCCGCTTTGCTCCAGCATGCCGGCACCGATGCTGATGTAAGGCATGCGCTTGCCGGCAATCGGTTCATAGCCGCCATCCAGGCGCATCACGCCGCCCTGGCCGGAGAGCAATGCGCCGTTGGTGCCCAGCGCGGTGAAGCTCAGGCCGCCGACGCGCGCCACGGCCAGAAGCACCGAACGCGGGTTGTAGGCGCGGGTCACGTCGAATTCCGGACGCAGGGTTTCGATCAGGCCGGAGTCACCGGTCTTCAGCCTGAGATTGGCGTCGACGCTGGAGTCTTCCGCGCTGATTTCCTCCAGGCCGATTCCGGTGATGCCGGCGAACATGCCAGGCGTCAGCGGCTTGCCTTGCGCGTCCACGGTTTTCACGCTGCCGGCGTTGGCCAGGTTTTTACCGATGGCACGGATGATGCCGCCCTGTACCAGGACATCGGTATTGGTCAGCGTGCCTTGGCCGGCTGCGGTATGCACCGTGGCGTTTTTAATCAGTACGTTCTGTGCCTGTACGTTGAACGCGAAGGCGACCAAGCCGAAGAAAATCAATGAACGGCTCATGGTTGGCCCTCCTGTCCGAGTAAGAAATCCGCTTTGGGCTGAAGGGCCTTGTTGCTGCGGTCGTATAACAGCGCGCCATCGACGTAGACCTGCTCGGCTTTGGCGTAACTGGAGAACGGCGTGCCGTTCCAGACCACCACATCGGCCATTTTGCCGGCCTCCAGGCTGCCGGTCTGTTTGTCGATCCGCAGGGCCTTTGCGGCGTTGCCGGTCAGCCAGGTGATGGCATGTTCGGGGCTGATGGCGATATTGGCCCGCGCCGCGGAAGCGATGGCTTTCGCCGCTTCCTGGTTCAGGCGCTGGATGCCTTCAGCGGAATCGGAGTGCACGACGGCGCAGCCGCCGGCGGGGCGGTCGACCAAGGCGATGTTTTCCTCGATGCCGTCGAAGGCCTCCAGCTTGAAGCCCCACCAATCGGCCCATAGTGCGCCACAGATGTTTTCACGGGCCAGCTGGTCGGCGATTTTGTAGGCTTCCACGGCGTGGTGGAATGAACTGATCTGGAAGCCGAATTCCTTCGACAGGTCGATCATGGCGGCCATTTCATCGGCACGGTAACAGTGGATATTGACGGTGATGTCGCCGCGCAGGATGCCGGCGAGGGTGTCCTTGGACAGGTCCTGGTCCGGTGCATCGCCTTTGCGTCCGCCCTTTTCATAGGCGTCCCATTCCTTGCGGTAGCCTTCCGCATCGATGAAGGCGGCACGGTAGCCCGCCATGTTGCCCATGCGGGTCGATGGGCCGCCTTTCTCGCCGTATACCCGCTTGGGGTTCTCGCCGCAGGCCATCTTGACGCCTTGGGGGGCATTGGGGAATTTCATGGCCTGGTAAGTGGTGGCGGCGACATTCTTGAGGATGACGCTGCGGCCGCCGATCAGATTGGCCGATCCCGGCAGGATCTGCAGGCTGGTCACGCCGCCTGCCAGTGCTTTGGCGAAGCCGGTATCCTGCGGCCAGATCGAATGCTCGGCCCAGACTTCCGCGGTGACCGGCGCGGTGGCCTCATTGCCGTCGCTGGAGGCTTGGATGCCCGGGCTGGCGTACACGCCCAAGTGCGAGTGCACATCGATGATGCCCGGGGTTACCCATTTGCCGGCGCCGTTGACGATCCTGGCGTTTGCGGGAGCGCCCAGGCCTTTTCCGACCGACTGGATTTTGCCGTCCTGCATCAGCACGTCGGCGTTGTCCATGCGCACGCCGGTGCCGGTCAGCACGGTGGCGTTCTGGATCAACACCGGTGCCGAGGCGATGGCCTGGTACATGCTGGCATACGGTGCCGGTTTGACCGGCGCGGGCTCGGGTTTTTTCCTGGCGTGCGCGGGCAACACGCACAACGCCGCACAGATGGCGGCGGTAATTGTCAGTCTGTTCATTTTCACTCAATTCGTACCGGGGGGAATCAATACCCTATAGCAGAACCGTTTTCCTGCCAAGCCTTGCAGTAAAATGTCAGGCATGAACCGGCCGCAAGGGAAAACCGCATGAAAGACAAGCAGGAAATCGTCAGTAACTGGCTGCCGCGCTATACCGGGCTGGCTTTGGAAGAATTCGGCGAACATATCCTGCTGACCAATTTCGGCGGATATCTGGATATGTTTTCGCGCCTGACCGGCGCGCCGGTGGTCGGCAGGGACAAGCCGATGCCGAGCGCGACCTTTGACGGGATAACCATGATCAACTTCGGCATGGGGTCGGCCAATGCCGCGACCATGATGGACCTGCTCAGCGCGCTGCCGCCCAAGGCCGTGCTGTTTCTGGGCAAATGCGGCGGGCTGAAGCGAAAGAACCAGCTTGGCGACCTGATCCTGCCGATCGCCGCCATCCGCGGCGAGGGCACCTCGAACGATTACCTGCCGCCGGAAGTCCCGGCTTTGCCGGCGTTCGCCATGCAGCGGGCGGTTTCCACCATGATCCGTGACATGGATCACGATTACTGGACGGGTACGGTGTTCACCACCAACCGTCGGGTCTGGGAGCACGACGAGGATTTCAAGGCCTATCTGCGCAAGCTGCGCTGCATGGCCATCGATATGGAGACCGCGACCATTTTCGCGGCCGGGTTCGCCAACTCAATCCCCTGCGGCGCACTGCTGCTGGTTTCCGACCAGCCGATGATTCCTGAGGGCGTGAAGACCGAGGCGTCGGACAGGAAGGTGACCGACAACTTCGTCGAGATACACATCAACATCGGCATCGAGGCCCTCAAGCTGATCCGCCGGCATGGCAAATCGGTCAAGCACCTGCGCTTTGACTGAACCTGCAGGCCGGATTCCGGATCCGCGCCGGCCGTCGGGTATCAGAAAATGAAGTTGATGTTGGTCACTTCGTCCGGCTTGCCCTGCTGGATACGGACTTTGCATTCCAGGGTCTGTTTGACTTCGTCACGCAGGCCGGGATCGATGATGACCGGCGCCTGCAGTTCCCAGCCGTCATCGGCCGGTTTGGCGCTGGCCGCCAAAGCGGCGATATCCAGTTGGTAGGTCTTTTCGCCGATGCGGACCTTGGCTTCCGATTCGCAGGCGGCCGCGGCGCGTTGCTGCGGGGTGTCATTGTCCGCCGATTGGCCGCAGGCGGCAATGACCATGCAAAACGCGATAAATACGATTCTTTTATTCATGATTATGGTCTGTTTCCCTCGCTCTCAGGGCCAATCTACCGAACTTTCCAGTGAAAAGTAAAGCCTTTGCCCATAATTCATACATCCGCGCCGAAGGATGCAGGCCGTCCTCGGCATGCATCTGGGGGTCGGCGCTATGCAGCCGGGTCAGCGCCGTGATGTCCAGGAAGGCGATGCCCAGGCTTTCGCAAACCGCCTTGGCGCGGTGATTGAAGGCGTCGATTTCGAGGGCGACCTGCGTGATGTCGCGGCCGCAGCCGGCACCGAACGGCGTCTGGCCCCAATCCGGAATTGACAGTGCCTGCACGTGCCCGGCTTCGCCACGGGCCAGGTGTATGGCGGTTTTGGCCAGTTGTGTGTACTCCATGGTGAAGTTTTCCAGGCTACGGCCCCGGTACTGATTGTTGACGCCGATCAGCAGCGACACCAGGTCCCATGGCCCTGATGTGCCGAAGGCTTCGATGCCCTGCTGCAGTTCGTCGGTGGTCCAGCCGGTTTGGGCGATCACGGTTACCGGCCGTTCGATCTGGCGGCCTTGCGCGTTGGCCAGCCGGGCCCATTGTTCGGGCCAGCGTTGCACGGGATCGACGGATTCGCCGATGGTGTAGGAGTCGCCCAGCGCGAGATAGCGCAGCGCATGGGGGCGGGTATTGGTCGGGGTGGTGATCACGGCACCCATGCTTTCAAGAAACCGCCGGTTTGTAAAGCGCTTGCCTCGGACGCGCTAAGCCGCGCTATCATGAAGCCATGAGCCGCCTGCACAGCCCCCATCTGCGAACGCTGCTGAACCGGCCGCGGGACAGTCACAAATACGACTTCGGCCGTGTGCTGGTGGTCGGCGGCAGCCTGCCGATGGCCGGTGCTCCGGTTTTGGCAGGCAGGGCGGCGTTGCGCTCGGGCGCCGGTGTGGTCGAGCTGTGCGTGCCGGACTGCGTGGCGGCGGTTGCCGCCGGATTTGATCCCTGCCTGATTACCCATGGCCTGCCCTCAGAGGGTTCGGGCTGTTTCTCGCCGGAAGGGTTGCAGGCGATGCGCGCGTTGGCTGCGCGTGCCGATGTGATCGTGCTCGGCCCGGGCATCGGCAGATCGCCGGAGCTGGCGGCGATTGTGCACGCGCTTTGGCGTGACATGCCGCAGCCCATGGTGGTCGACGCCGATGCACTGCATGCTTTGTCAGGCTGGGATGCCGCTACCTTGGCCGAGCATGCCGGCCCGCGCATACTGACCCCGCATGCCGGGGAAATGCAGCGCCTGCTTGGCGCCGCCCCGGGTGCCGGGCGACGTGACCGCGCCGCGTTGGAACAGGCCGCCGCCGCCTTCGCGCGCGACACGGCCAGCATTGTGGTGTTGAAAGGTGCCGATACGCTGGTAACCGAAGGCGGCCCGCCGGCACACAATACCAGCGGCAACCCTGGCTTGGCCACGGCCGGCAGCGGTGACGTGCTGTCTGGGGTCATCGCCGCCTTGCTGGCGCAAAAACTGCCGCCGTCGGAAGCGGCCCGGCTCGGCGCATGGGTGCATGGCATGGCCGGTGATGCGGCTGCCGCCGGTCTGGGCGAACTGTCGTTGACCGCCAATGACGTGATTGAATGTCTGCCCGGCGTCTGGAAGCAGCTGCGGCAGGAAGGCGATGCCGGGCACCCGGCCTGAGCGCGTATGCGGTTATCATGGGTGCCATGGATAAGCCGGCAACGAATTTCAGTGCGATAGGTTGGCCGGCCGATCAGTCGATTGGCCAGGCCTTGTCGCCGTGGCCGGAGTCCCAGCTGGCACGCGTCGTGGCGCAGCACCGCAGCGGCTATGAGCTCGCGCAGGGCCCGGAACATACCTTCCGCGCACAGGCGCCGGCGGCCTGGCTGCGTCCGCGCACCGATCCGCTGCTCCGTGCGGTGGTCGGCGACTGGGTGGTGCTCGATGCCGACGCCAAGCAGATTCTCGCCGTCCTGCCGCGTTACGCCCTGCTCAAGCGCGCCGCCGCCGGTGAACATTACCAGCAACAGCTGATTGCCGCCAACATCGACCACGTACTGCTGGTCAGCGGCATGGACGAGGACTTCAACGCCAAGCGCATCGAGCGCTACTTCCTGCTGATCCAAAGTTCCGGCGCCAAGCCGGTGTTGGTGCTGACCAAGCTCGACCGCTGCGATGATCCCGGTGCCTATACCGGCCAATTGGGCGAGTTGACCTCCAATGACGTGCCGGTCTACACCCTGAACGCGAAAAGTCCGGAGGATGCGGCGGTCCTGCATCCGTATCTGACCGTCGGCAAATCGGTGGTGCTGGTCGGTTCTTCCGGTGCCGGAAAATCCACGCTGACCAACACCTTGCTCGGTTCCGAACGCATGAAAACCCGCGAGGTACGCGAAACCGATGCCAAAGGCCGGCACACCACCACGCATCGGGCATTGATCGCCTTGCCGCAGGGCGGCTGCCTGATCGATACGCCGGGCATGCGCGAGCTCAAGCTGAGCGGCGATGAGCGTTTTGACGAAGGCCTGTTCGGCGAGATTGACGACCTGGCCGGTCAATGCCGGTTCAGCGACTGCAGCCACGGCAACGAGCCGGGCTGTGCGGTGCAGGCAGCCATAGCGGACGGGAAGCTGAGCATGGAGCGTTACCAGCACTTCTGCAAGCTGAAAGACGAGCGCGACTCGGCAGCGCAGACCTTGGCCGACCGACGGGCCCAGGACAAGGTGACCGCCGGCAGGCCCAGGCACCATCTCAAGGACAAGTTCGGCCGCAAATAGGGCGGTGACGCTGCGGTTCAGGCGTGTAACGCCGGCATTGAGTACAATAGAGCCCCAGCACTAAAATGCCCGGTTTGGAACGATTTATGTCTGAAGAAGAATTCAAGCAAGCCTCGCTCGATTACCATCGGCAGGAACCCTATGGAAAAATCCGGGTAACCGCCACCAAGCCCATGGTCACCCAGCGTGACTTGGCTTTGGCCTATTCGCCGGGTGTCGCCTATGCCTGTGAGGCAATCATCGCCGATCCGGGCCAGGCCAGCACGCTGACCGCCCGCGCCAATCTGGTCGCGGTGGTCACCAACGGCACCGCCGTGCTCGGCTTGGGCAACATCGGTCCGCTGGCCGGCAAGCCGGTGATGGAAGGCAAGGCCGTCCTGTTCCAGAAGTTCGCCGGCATCGACGTGTTCGACATCGAAATCGACGAAAACGACCCGGACAAGCTGGTTGACATCATTGCCAGCCTTGAGCCGACCTTCGGCGGCATCAATCTGGAAGACATCAAGGCGCCGGAATGCTTCGAAGTCGAGCGCAAGCTGCGCGAGCGCATGAAGATCCCGGTGTTCCACGACGATCAGCACGGCACCGCCATCATCGTCGGCGCGGCGGTGATCAACGCCCTGCACGTGGCCGGAAAAAAAATCGAGGACGTCAAGCTGGCCACCAGCGGCGCCGGCGCGGCCGGCATCGCCTGCCTGGACATGCTGGTGTCCCTGGGGCTGAAGCCGGAGAACATCCTGGCCATCGACCGTGACGGCGTGCTGTTCGAAGGCCGCGAGCACCTCGATGCCGACAAGGCGCGTTACGCCCGGAAGACCGACAAGCGCACTCTGGCCGAAATCGTCGACGGCGCCGATGTGTTCCTCGGCCTGTCGGCCGGCGGTGTGCTGAAGCCGGAAATGGTCGCGTCCATGGCCGCGCGACCGATCATCTTCGCGCTGGCCAATCCGTACCCGGAAATCCTGCCGGACCAGGCCAAGGCCGTGCGCCCGGACGCCATCATCGGCACGGGCCGCTCCGATTACCCGAACCAGATCAACAACGCCTTGTGCTTCCCGTACATTTTCCGCGGCGCACTCGACGTCGGCGCGACCTGCATCAACGAGGACATGAAGCGCGCCTGCGTTTATGCCATCGCCGAACTTGCCCGCAAGGAAGCGTCCGACCTCGGTTCGGCCTACAGCGGCGATACGCCGACTTTCGGCGACCAGTACCTGATACCGCGCCCGTTCGATCCGCGCCTGCTGATTTCGCTGGCGCCGGCCGTGGCCGAAGCCGCGATCCTGTCCGGCGTCGCCACCCGCGACATGCCCGACATGAACGCCTACCGCGACCAGCTGTCGCAGTTCGTGTACCGCACCGGACTGCTGATGAAGCCGATGTTCGAACGCGCGCGCGCCGACATCAAGCGCGTGGTGTATGCCGAGGGTGAAGAGGAAACCGTGCTGCGCGCGGTGCAGACCGTGGTCGACGAAGGGCTGGCCAGGCCGATCCTGATCGGCCGTCCGGCGGTCATCGAACGCCGCATCGAAAAACTCGGCCTGCGCCTGAAGCAGGGCGTCGATTTCGACCTGACCAATCTTGATGACGATCCGCGCTTCAACGACTACTGGCAGCACTATCTGCAGATCATGGCGCGCCGCGGCGTCAGTCCGCCGGCGGCGAAGGCCATCGTGCGTTCGCGCGGCACCGTGGTCGCGGCCCTGATGGTCAAGCGCGGCGAAGCCGATGCCATGCTGTGCGGCATCGTCGGCAAATACCAAGGCAAGCTCAAGCACGTCATCGACGTCATCGGCATCGATCCTGCGGTCAGCGCGGTATCGGCGATGTCGGTGGTGATCAGCGACAAAGGTCCGCTGTTCTTCACCGACACCCATGTGCAGAACGACCCGAGCGCCGAGCAGATCGCGCAGGCCGTGCTGCAGGCCACCTTTCGCCTGAAGCTGTTCGGCATCACCCCGAAGGTCGCCTTGGTCTGCCACTCCAACTTCGGCTCTTCCGAGGCGCCCAGCGCGAAGAAGATGCGCGAAGCCCTGCAGATCATCCTGAAGCGCGCGCCGCGCCTGGAAGTGGAGGGCGAGATGCATGTCGATGCCGCGCTCAAGCCCGAAATCCGCGACCGGCTGTTCCCGGAGTCGCGTCTGACCGGTGCCGCCAACCTGCTGGTGATGCCGGATCTGGACGCCGCCAACACCGCCTACAACCTGACCCGGGTGATGACCGACGGCATCGGCATCGGCCCGATCCTGATGGGCATGGCCAAGCCCGCGCATGTGCTGACCACCTCAGCCACCGTACGTCGGGTGGTCAACATGACCGCCATCGCCGCCGTCGAGGCCCAGATCCGCGGACAGCGCGGCGAATGAGCCTCTGCTAAAATGAAAAACCCTACCAAGAAATACCGGACCCGAGAATCGATATGAGCTGGATCAGTGATGTGTTGGCGAACGACCACGACCCGAAAGAGACCAAGGAGTGGCTGGAATCGCTGAAAGCGGTGCTTGACCACGACGGCGCCGAACGGGCACATCACCTGCTGGAACGCATGGTCGAGCTGACCCGGCGCGCCGGCGGCAACCTGCCGTTCCATCCGACGACTGAATACATCAACACCATTCCGTCCGAGAACGAGCCGGCCATGGACGGCGACCTGGCCATGGAGTGGCGGATCCGCTCGATCATCCGCTGGAACGCGATGGCCATGGTGGTGCGCGCCAACCGCAAGCCGGGCGAGCTCGGCGGGCATATCGCCAGCTTCGCCTCCTCGGCCACCCTGTACGACGTCGGGTTCAACTATTTCTGGCGTGCGCCGAGCGAAAGCCATCCCGGCGACCTGCTGTACATCCAAGGCCATTCTTCGCCGGGCATTTACGCCCGCGCGTTCCTGGAAGGGCGTATCAGCGAAGACCAGCTGGACAACTTCCGCATGGAAGTGGACGGCCGCGGCATTTCCTCCTACCCACACCCGTGGCTGATGCCGGACTTCTGGCAGACCCCGACCGTCTCGATGGGCCTTGGACCGATCAGCGCCATCTACCAGGCGCGTTTCTGGAAATACCTCGAAGGCCGCGGCCTGATGCCGAAGACCGACCGCAAGATCTGGTGCTTCCTGGGCGACGGCGAGACCGACGAGCCGGAAAGCCTGGGCGCCATCGCGCTGGCGGGCCGGGAAGGGCTGGACAACCTGTGTTTCGTGATCAACTGCAACCTGCAGCGCCTGGACGGCCCGGTGCGCGGCAACGGCAAGATCATCCAGGAACTCGAGGGCAGCTTCCGCGGCGCCGGCTGGAACGTGCTGAAAGTGGTCTGGGGCAGTTACTGGGATCCGCTCCTGCAGCGCGATTACCAGGGCCAGCTCAAGAAAATCATGATGGACACCGTCGACGGCGAGTACCAGAACTACAAGGCTTTCGGCGGCGCGTACACCCGCGAGCATTTCTTCGGCAAGACCCCGGAAACCGCCGAGCTGGTGTCCAAGCTCAGCGACCAGGACATCTACCGCCTGAACCG
This sequence comes from Arenimonas sp., assembly GCA_035562675.1. GTDB lineage: Bacteria > Pseudomonadota > Gammaproteobacteria > Xanthomonadales > Xanthomonadaceae > Arenimonas. The sequence continues at coordinate 17,624 of DATMWF010000116.1, forward strand.
CGGCGGGCACGATCCGCATAAGGTTCATGCCGCGTATGCGGCGGCCTCGGCGCACAAAGGCCAGCCGACCGTGATCCTCGCCAAGACCGTGAAAGGCTACGGCATGGGCTCGGCCGGTGAATCCCTGAACCCGACGCACCAGACCAAGAAACTCGATACCGATTCGATCAAGACTTTCCGCGACCGCTTCCAGATTCCGGTCACCGACGAGCAGATCGAATCCCTGAGCTTCTACCATCCGGGCGAGAACTCGCCGGAAGTGGAATACATGAAGGCGCGCCGCCAGTCGATGGGCGGCTACCTGCCGCAGCGCCGCCGCAGATCCGATCTGACGCTTGAGGTGCCCGCGCTGGAAACCTTCGAACGTCTGCTGAAGTCGTCCGGCGACCGTGAAATCTCGACCACCATGGCTTTCGTGCAGACGCTCAACATCATCCTGCGCGACAAGGAAGTCGGTCCACGCGTGGTGCCGATCGTCGCCGATGAAGCGCGCACCTTCGGCATGGAGGGCCTGTTCCGGCAGATCGGCATCTACGCCCCGTTCGGCCAGAAGTACAAGCCGGTCGACGCCGACCAGCTGATGTATTACCGCGAAGACACCGCAGGGCAGGTCCTGGAGGAGGGCATCACCGAAGCCGGCGCGTTCTCCAGCTGGCTGGCCGCCGCCACCAGCTATTCCACCAACAACCAGCCGATGCTGCCGTTCTACATCTTCTATTCGATGTTCGGCTTCCAGCGCATCGGCGATTCGGCCTGGCAGGCCGCCGACATGCGTGCGCGCGGATTCCTGCTCGGCGCCACCGCCGGCCGCACCACGCTCAACGGCGAAGGCCTGCAGCATGAGGACGGCCATTCGCACCTGCTGGCCGGCGCGATCCCGAACTGCAGATCCTATGACCCGAGCTTCGGCTATGAAGTCACCGTCATCGTCCAGGAAGGCATGCAGCGCATGCTCAAGGAGCAGCGCGACGAGTATTACTACCTGACCTTGATGAACGAAAACTACCCGATGCCGGAAATGCCGGAAGGCGCGCGTGACGGGATCCTGAAAGGCATGTACCTGTTCAGGGACGCCGGCAAGGCCAAGAAGGGCGAACTGCGTGTGCAGCTGCTCGGTTCCGGCACCATCCTGCGCGAGGCGATCGCCGCCGCGGAATTGCTTGACCGCGATTTCGGCGTCGGCGCCGACATCTGGTCCTGCCCGAGCTTCAACGAACTGCGCCGCGACGGCTTCGATGCCGAACGCTGGAACCGCCTGCATCCGGAAAGCACGCAGCGCGTCGCCTATGTCGAGCAGTGCCTGAAAGGCCGCAGCGGTCCCGCCATCGCCGCGACCGATTACGTCCGCGCGTTCGCCGACCAGATCCGCGCCTTCGTGCCGATGCATTACACGGTGCTCGGCACCGACGGCTTCGGGCGCTCCGACACCCGCGGCAACCTGCGCCGGTTCTTCGAAGTCGACCGCTTTTACATCGCGCATGCCGCCATCGCGGCGCTTGCGTCGGAAGGCAAACTGAGCGGAAAAGACGTGGCGCGCGCCATCAAGATGTACAACATCGACCCTGAAAAAGCCAATCCGGTCGGCGTATAAGACGCCGGCCCAACCTGAGGTAAGCATGAAAAATACCAGCATCCTGCTGCTGTCACTGACAGCATCCACCGCCTTCGCTGCCGCGCAAGCCCCCTCCTTCGATCCGCAGCGGCTGTCACAGCATGTCAAGATCCTGGCCTCCGATGCATTCGAAGGCCGCGGGCCGAACACCGCCGGCGAAGAGAAAACCATCGCCTACCTGATCGAGCAGTTCAAGGCCGCCGGCTTGAAGCCGGGCGGCGACATCAAGGACGGCAAACGCCTGTGGACACAGGCCGTGCCGCTCGGCCGTTTCGAGATCGAAGGGCCGGTAACGGCATCGGTGGCGCTCGGCGGCAAACCGCAGGCCCTGCAGCAGGGCGGGCAGATCGCCATCCGCGCCGCCATGAACGGACAGTCCGCCATTGCCATCAACGACGCGCCGCTGGTGTTCGTCGGCTATGGCGTGACCGCGCCCGAGCGTAACTGGGACGATTTCAAGGGCGTCGACCTGAAGGGCAAGATCGCCGTGGTGTTGATCAATGATCCGGACTTCGAAACCGGCGTCGGTGATTTCGGCGGCAAAGCGATGACCTACTATGGCCGCTGGACCTACAAGTTCGAGGAAATGGCGCGTCAGGGCGCCGTCGGCACCATGATCGTGCATGAAACCGCGCCGGCCTCCTATGGCTGGCCGACCGTGAAGAACTCCAACACCAACGTCATGTTCGACATCGTCCGCCAGGAGCCAGGTAAATCTCACGCATCGATGGAATCCTGGATCCAGCGGGATGCCGCCGTGGCCTGGTTCAAGCAGGCCGGGCTGGATTTCGATGCCTTGAAGAAGCAGGCGCAGTCCCGTGCCTTCAAACCGGTCGAGCTCAAAGGGGTGCGCTTCAGCGCCACCTATGCCGTCAAGCCGCAGGTCATCACATCGCAGAACGTCGTGGCGCGTCTTGAGGGTTCCAGGAATCCGAAACAGACGGTGCTTTACAGTGGCCACTGGGACCATCTCGGCATCGGCGCCCCGAATGCCAAAGGCGATACCATCTATAACGGCGCAATCGACAACGGCACCGGCATGGCGGCCATGATCGAGTTGGCGCGGGCCTATGGCAAAGCGCCGAAAACCGGCCGCTCCGTGGTTTTCCTGGCGGTCACCGCCGAGGAGAAAGGTCTGCTGGGCTCGGAATACTACGCCGCCAACCCGCTGTACCCGTTGGCCAAGACCGTCGGCATGATCAACATGGACGCACTCTCGGCCGGCGGCCCGACCCGCAACTTCACCATCTCCGGCAATGCCAAGCTCGACCTGCTCGACCAGCTGATCGATACCGCCAAACGCTGGGATATCGTCTATTCGCCGGATCCGAAGCCGGAAAACGGCTACTTCTTCCGCTCCGACCATTTTCCGATGGCCAAGCGCGGCGTGCCGGCGATTTCCTTCGGTTCGGGTGATGAGCTGATTGAAGGCGGAAGCGCCGCAGGCGCCGCCGAGGAATCGGCATATGTCGAGCAGCACTACCATCAGGCATCCGACGAATGGCAGGCGAGCTGGCCGTTCACCGGCATGGCCCGCGACCTGCAGGTGCTGTACACCCTCGGCCGCGATCTCGCCGACAGCAAGGCCTGGCCGAACTGGTCGGCCGATTCCGAATTCCGCAAAGCCCGTGACGCCAGCGCCTCTGAACGCGGCAACTGACCTGAAGCACGCGGCATGAAGCTGGTCAAACTGCTGGCCAATCTCGGCTACGGGTCGCGCAAGGACGTGACCCGGTTGATCAAGAACGGCTGGTTGACACGCCGCGACGGCTCGACGGTCGGCATCGACGATGAGGTCGAACACGGCGAACTGCTGATCGACGACGAACCGCTCGACCCGGCGCAGGGTGTGCTGATCCTGCTGAACAAGCCGGTCGGCTATACCTGCTCAACCAAGGACCCGGGCCGTGTGGTGTACGACCTGCTGCCTGAGCGCTTCCGATACCGTAGCCCGACGCTGTCGACGGTCGGCCGCCTGGACAGGGATACCTCCGGCCTGCTGATGCTGACCGATGACGGGCTGCTGCTGCACCGCATCATCTCGCCGAAGGCGGAGCTGCCGAAGGTCTATGAGGTGGAACTGGCCGAGGACCTGCACGGCGGCGAGGCCGAGCTGTTCGCCAGCGGCACCCTGTTGCTGGAAAGCGAAAACAGCCCGCTGGCGCCGGCGGAGATGGAAGTGATCGATGCCCGCCATGTGCGGCTGACGCTGGTCGAGGGCCGTTACCATCAGGTCCGGCGCATGTTCGCCGCCACCGGCAACCGCGTGCTCAGCCTGCACCGCAGCCGGACCGGCAGCCTTGATTTAAGCGGGCTGGAGCCCGCGCAGTGGCGCATCGTGCCGCGCGAAGAAGCGGATGAAAAGCTATTCCGACTGACGTAGGGGCGGATTCTCTTCTTCCGCCTGGGTCGGACGTCACTTTACATTGATGACCGGATCCACCTGCCCGCCCACGATGAACGTGCAGTTGGCGCCCTGTACGGAGCAGACGGCATGCTGCATCTTGATGCGCTCCATCTCGACGAACTGCGCGGGGTTCAGGTTCATGGCGTTGCGGTAGGCGTTATCCGCGTCAGCACGGCTCTGCTCGGCGGCCTTACGGCTCTGCTCGGCGAGATCACGCTTATGCTCGGTCAGCACGCGTTGTTCCTGCTGCGCCGTTTCCACGCGTTGATTGCGCACGGCGTCGGGCGGATTTGCTTTACCGACCGTTATCTTTACAAGACGGATCGGGATTTTGTTCGCCTTGAAATAGTCATGCATCGCCTTGGTGACTTCGGCGTCGATCTCATCGATGGCGGTGGTCTGGATGGCGGTTTCGTTCATGCCGTGTTTTTTGACGGCGGAACGGACGCGGTTGAAGAATTCCTGCTCGACGTTGTTCTTGTACCAGTCCTGACCGAAATCCTTGACCAGCACCACGGGTTCTGTGACCTGCAGGCGGATGACCGCATGAAAGTCCAGTGGCACGCCGTCACTCGACATCAGGTCGGTAAAGTTGCCGTCATATTGCTGCGGGAACATATTGACATAAATTTTCTTCGTCGAAAGCCACGTGTAGGTCAGGCCAGGTAACACCGGTTGACTGCGCACGCCGCCATGGCCGAACAGCCAGGGTTTGTCGATCAGGACCGCCTGCTGTCCGGCATCGGGAGTCACCACGGTACAGGCCGTGCAAGCCGCCAGCAGAGAAGCCGCAATGACGGCGCGCTTAATGTGTTTCATCAGTGTTCCTTAAAATAAATATGAATGCCCCGACAGGGGTGAAGTCTTCATTCTCAGGATTAACCCCCGCAGGGTCAAGACAAATGCAGGCTTGTGTGGCCGATGCCCGCGCCGGTTCACCTGCCGTAATTCCTGCGGGCAGGAAAAAGCCGCATTCCGGCGGCCCTGCATCGCTGAGATACCGCTTAGTTGGCGCGCACCACGGCAGGCGGACTCCATGTGCCTGATCCGGCCGGCAGGATGGACGGCGGTTCCGTTTTCGGCCAGTAGAGACGCATCACCATG
>DATMWF010000117.1:0-6320 GCA_035562675.1 Arenimonas sp.
GATTCCGGCTACCAGGAAGTGCGCTGCCCGCAGATCCTCGACGTCTCGCTGTGGAAGAAGTCCGGGCATTGGGACAACTACCAGGAAAACATGTTCTTCACCGAGTCGGAAAAGCGCACTTACGCGATCAAGCCGATGAACTGCCCGGGCCATGTGCAGGTGTTCAACCACGGCCTGCACAGCTACCGCGACCTGCCGATCCGCTACGGCGAATTCGGCTCCTGTCACCGCAACGAGCCGTCCGGCGCGCTGCATGGCATCATGCGCGTGCGCTCGTTCACCCAGGACGACGGCCACATCTTCTGCACCGAAGACCAGATCGAAGCCGAAGTGACTGCCTTCCACCGGCAGGCCATGCAGGTTTACGGCGATTTCGGTTTCAGCGACATTTCCCTGAAGATCGCGCTGCGCCCTGAAAAGCGCCTCGGCAGCGACGAAACCTGGGACAAGGCCGAAAACGCCCTGCGCGCGGCCTTGGCCGCCTGCGGCGTGGAATGGCAGGAACTGCCGGGCGAGGGCGCCTTCTACGGCCCCAAAATCGAATACCACATGAAGGACTCGATCGGCCGCGGCTGGCAGGTCGGCACCATGCAGGTCGACTTCATGATGCCCGAACGGCTTGGCGCAGAATACATTGATGCCAATTCCGCGCGCCGGCACCCGGTTATGCTGCACCGCGCCATCGTCGGCTCCATGGAACGCTTCATCGGCATCCTGATCGAAAGCCACGCCGGAGCGCTCCCTGTATGGCTTTCACCGGTGCAGGCGGTGGTCATGAACATCACCGATTCACAGGCCGATTACGTACAATCCGTCCAGAAGGCACTGGTCCAAAAAGGCTTCCGGGTGGCTCAGGATTTGCGTAATGAGAAAATCGGCTATAAAATCCGCGAACACACCCTGCAAAGGGTGCCGTTCCTGTTGGTCATTGGCGACCGGGAAAAGGAAAACGGGCAGGTGGCCGTCAGGACGCTTTCCGGGGAGGATTTAGGCGTCATGTCCCTGGAGGCATTCATCGAACGGCTGCAGGCCGAGACCCCGCTGCACTGAGCGGCGGGTTTTATCACGCAAAGAGGATTCAATAATCAATACGCAAGTTACAGATAAAGGCAACCGCAAGAACAACGAAATCCGCGTACCGCGCGTACGTGTGATTGGTGCTGACGGTGAAATGGTCGGTGTGCTGTCCCGCGACGAAGCCCTGGCGCTCGCCGAGGAGTCCGGCATGGACCTGGTGGAAATCCAGCCCAACCAGGACCCGCCGGTCTGCCGTGTGATGGACTACGGCAAATTCCGCTTCGAACTTCAGAAGAAGGCCGCAGCCGCCAAGAAGAAGCAGAAAGTGGTGGAAATCAAGGAAGTCAAATTCCGTCCGACCACCGATTCCGGCGACTACAACATCAAACTGCGCAATGTCCGCCGCTTCCTGGAAGACGGCGACAAGGTCAAGATCAACGTCCGCTTCAAAGGCCGCGAAATGTCGCACCAGGAGCTGGGCATCGAGATGACCAAGCGCATCGAGGCTGACCTGGCCGAAGAGGCCGTCATCGAGTCACGGCCGCGCCTGGAAGGCCGGCAGATGATCATGATGATCGCACCGAAGAAAAAATAGCCTTTTCCGCGTTTTGATCCCCTGGATTCATGAGCCTTTGCTGAATCATGTTCAGTAAAGGCAGGATTTATCTCGCTTTTTGTCTTCTTAGGCTTGCTTGAGCCGGGAAAAGAGGGCATAATGGCGGGCTCTTGGTTCACCAAGCGGTTGCGTAAACCGTCAGCTTTCGGGCAGCGTTATGGACATCGGGCTCTTCGGAGCCCACTCGCGGCATAGGCAGGACGGAAAGCGTGGTGAAAGCCACCGCCTAGTCAGAATATTAAACCGATAAGGAAAAATCCCACATGGCCAAGAATAAAATCAAGACCAACCGGGCGGCTGCCAAGCGTTTCAGAAAAACAGCTTCCGGCAAATACAAGTGCGGCCACGCTAATCGCAGCCACATCCTCACTAAGAAATCGACTAAACGTAAACGTAATCTGCGCCAGGCTAACCATGTCCGCGCCGAAGACGCCGGCCGTTTAGACCGTATGCTGCCCTATCTCTAAGGAGGAATGATCAATGGCTCGTATTAAACGTGGTGTTACGGCTCGTGCCCGTCACAAAAGAATCCTCAAATTAGCGAAAGGCTACTACGGCGCCCGCCGTAAGGTCTTCCGTGTCGCCAAACAGGCTGTCACCAAAGCCGCCCAATACGCCTACATCGGCCGTAAGCAGCGCAAGCGCCAGTTCCGCAGCCTGTGGATCGTCCGCATCAACGCGGCCGCCCGCCTGCACGGACTGAGCTACAGCCGTTTCATGAACGGTCTGCTGAAGGCCGGCATCAAGCTGGACCGCAAGTCCTTGGCCGACATCGCCATTCATGACGCGAACGCGTTCGCGAAAATTGCCGAGCAAGCCAAAAGCGCCCTCGCGGCCTGATAAGGGCTGTTGCGCGGATTCGCGCAAGCAAGGCAAAAACAGGAATGGGGAAGGGCGGATGTCCTTCCCCATTTTCATTTCCAAATTCCGCCCTGGTGTGTGATGACAGACATCGAACAAGTTACCGAACAGGCCCTGCGGCTGATCGCCGCGGCCGGCGATCTGGATGCGCTTGACGCACTGCGCGTGTCCCTGCTGGGCAAGACCGGCCTGATCACCGTGCAGCTCAAGCAGCTGGGCGCCTTGGCGCCGGAGCAGCGCAAAGCCGCCGGTGAGCAGATCAACCGCAGCAAGGAATCCGTCGCCGCGGCGTTGGCCGACAGGAAATCCGCTCTGGAGCAGGTGGCGCTGGCGCAGCGTCTGGCTTCCGAGCGCATCGACGTGACCCTGCCGGGCCGCGGCCTGCTGCCGGCCAACGCGCATCCGGTCAGCAAGACCCTGGAGCGCATCAGCGAAATCTTCTCGCGCCTGGGTTACCAGACCGCGCAGGGCCCGGAAGTCGAGGACGACTGGCATAACTTCGAAGCGCTGAACTTCCCGCCGCATCACCCGGCGCGCGCCATGCACGACACGTTCTATTTTCCGAGCGGCCACCTGCTGCGCACGCATACCTCGGGCGTGCAGATCCGTTTCATGCAGCACAACCAGCCGCCGTTCCGGATGATCGCCATGGGCAAGGTCTACCGCTCGGATTCCGACCAGACCCACACGCCGATGTTCCATCAGATGGAAGGCCTGCTGGTCGACGAGACCTCGAGCTTCGCCGACCTGAAAGGGACGCTGGCGGCTTTCGTGCGCGCGTTCTTCGAGCAGGATTTCGAGATGCGTTTCCGTCCGAGCTATTTCCCGTTCACCGAACCGTCGGCGGAAGTGGACATCGCCTGGCAGCAGCCGGACGGTAGTACGCGCTGGCTGGAAGTGCTCGGCTGCGGCATGGTGCACCCGAACGTGCTGCGCAACTGCGGCATCGATCCGGAGCGCTACACCGGCTTCGCGTTCGGACTCGGCATCGAGCGCTTCGCCATGCTGCGTTACGGCGTGAACGACCTGCGCAGTTTCTTCGAGAACGACACACGTTTCCTGAAACAATTCGCTTAACCGCATCGGACGCCCTGATTTATGAAATTCCCAGAGAATTGGCTGCGTGAACACGTATCGACCCCGGCAAGCCATGAACGGCTTTCCGAATGCCTGACCGCCATCGGTCTGGAAGTCGAGGAGGACACCGTCATCGGCGGCGCGCTCACCGGCGTCATCGTCGCTGAAATCCTGTCATTGCAGAAACACCCGGAAGCGGACCGCCTGAACGTCTGCCAGGTCGCCGTCGGCGACGGCCAGACGGTGCAGATCGTGTGCGGTGCGCCGAATGCCCGCGCCGGCCTGAAAGCGCCGCTGGCCCGGATCGGCGCCATATTGCCCGGCGATTTCGAGATCAAGGCCGCCAAGCTGCGCGGCGTGGATTCGTTCGGCATGCTGTGTTCGGCCAAGGAACTGGCCATCGACCTGGATGCCTCCGGCCTGCTGGAACTGCCGGAGGACGCACCGGTCGGGTCGGCGCTGGCCGATTACCTGGGGCTGCCGGACGCGTGTTTCGAACTGAAGCTGACCCCGAACCGCGCCGACTGCTTTTCCATCCGCGGCATCGCCTTCGATCTGGCGGCCGCTCTGGAAAGCCAGGTCAATCCGATGGAAATCCCCGAAATCCCGGTCAACAGCCAGAAAGCAATCGAGGTCGGCGTTGATGTCGAGGCTGCCGCCGATTGCCCGCGTTATTGCGGACGCGTCATCGAAGGCCTGGACAGCAATGCCCGGACGCCGCTGTGGCTGAGCGAAAAGCTCAAGCGTTCCGGCATCCGCCCGATCAGCCCGTTGGTCGACATCACCCAATTCGTGATGCTGGAACTCGGCCAGCCGATGCACGCCTTCGACGCCGGGAAACTGACCGGTCCAATCGGCGTGCGTTATGCCGAGCTCAACGAGCCGTGCCGGCTGCTGGATGGCCGCGAGATGGAGCTCAGTCCGGAATTCCTGGTCATCACCGACGCCAACAAGGCGGTTGCGGTCGCCGGTGTGATGGGCGGTCTGGACAGCAGCGTCTCGGACACCACCACTTCGGTGTTCCTGGAAAGCGCGCATTTCGCGCCCAGCGCCATCATCGGCCGGGCCCGCAAGCTTGGCCTGCATACCGACGCCTCGCACCGTTTCGAGCGCGGCGTGGACCCGCAGCTGCCGCTCCTGGCGCTTGAGCGGGCCAGCGCGTTGGTGCTGGAAATCATGGGCGGCCATGCCGGCCCGGTCACCCAAGCGGAATCCCCCGAGCATATCGCCGTCGCCAAGCCGGTTTTACTGCGCCGTGCGCGCCTGCAACGCGTTTTGGGCATGCAGGTGGCCGATGCCAGGGTCGAGCAGATCCTGCGCGCCCTGGGCATGCAGGTGAAGCCTGCCGACGAGGGTTGGCAGGTGGTGGCACCCAGTAGCCGTTTCGACATCAGCATCGAAGAGGACCTGATCGAGGAAGTCGCCCGCATCGTCGGCTACGAACACATTCCGGTGCGCACGCCGAGCGGGGAGGTACCGTTGGTGTCCAGGTCCGAACTGGCGTTGGACGAGTCCGCGCTGCGTGCGCAGATGCTGGCCATGGACGTGCAGGAAACCATCAACTACGCGTTCGTCGATGCGGCCCTGCTGCAGGACTGGGCGCTTGATCAGGACGCCGTCGCGCTGGTCAACCCCCTGAGCGCAGAACTGGCGGTCATGCGCACGTCGCTGCTGCCGGGCTTGGTGAAAACCCTGACCAATAACAGCGCACGCCAGCAGACGCGCCTGCGCTTTTTCGAGATGGGCCGGGTGTTCAGCGTCCAGGAAGCCGTCGCGCCGCTGGAGCGCCAAACGCTCGCTGCGGTGCTGTGCGGCCCGGCCATGCCGGAACAGTGGTCGGCCAAGGGCGTTGATGTCGATTTTTACGACATCAAGGCGATGTTGGACGCGGTGCTGGCCGGCTGCGGATTTTCCGCGGATTACCGCGTTTCCGACAGGGCGTTCATGCATCCGGGCCGCAGTGCTGAAGTATCGGTCGATGGGCAGGTGGTCGGCGTGATCGGGGCTTTGCATCCAGGTCTGAACAAAGTGCTCGATCTGCCGGGCGATGTCTTCGCGTTCGAGCTCGATCTGTCCGCGCTGCCGCAGCGCGCGTTGCCGAAAGCGTCGGCGGTATCGCGTTTTCCGAGTGTGCGCAGGGATCTGGCCTTGCTGGTGCCGGAATCGGTATCTTGGGGCGAAATCGCGCAATGCGTCCGCGCCACGCTCGGTTCACGCCTGCAATCGCTCACGGTTTTTGACCAATACCGCGGCGCCGGACTGCAGCCGGGCACAAAAAGTCTGGCTATGGGCTTGATTTTACATGATATTTCGCGCACTCTACAGGATGTGGAAGTCGAGCAGTCGATTTCCGACCTGCTGGAAAAGCTGGGCAAAGACTGCCAAGCGGTATTGCGCGGGTAATTGACAATAATTTTTGAGGTGTTTTATGGCGTTGACTAAAGCGGAAATGGCGGATCGCCTGTTCGAGGAAGTGGGGCTGAACAAGCGCGAGGCGAAGGAATTCGTCGATATGTTCTTTGATACATTGCGTTCCGCGCTGGAATCCGGCCGTCAGGTGAAGCTGTCCGGATTCGGCAACTTCGACCTGCGCCACAAGAACCAGCGCCCGGGCCGCAACCCGAAAACGGGTGAGGAAATTCCCATTACCGCACGCACCGTGGTAACCTTTCGTCCTGGCCAAAAACTAAAAGAACGGGTTGAAAACTATGTTGGATCCGGGCAGTAACCGCGAACTTCCGGAAATACC
>DATMWF010000118.1:0-11062 GCA_035562675.1 Arenimonas sp.
TCGCTGTCGCCTGAGTCGGTCTGGGTGAGTTGGTTGCGGACGATGCCGCTGGTTTTCTTGCACTGGCAGCTCATGCAGATGCCGCGTCGGCAGCCGTAGGCCGGCTTCAGGCCGCTCTGTTCGGCGGCTTCCAGCAGGCTCTGGCCGTTGCCGGCGCTGAATCCGGAAGCATGCTGGCCGACGTGCACGGCGTAGCGTTCGGCGTCCGGCCGGGCGCTGAAGCGCAGCTGGCGGAAATGTTCCTGTTTCAGCTGCGGGCCGATGCCGCGTGCTTCGTACAGATCCTGTACCCAGGCCTTGAAGCCTTCCGGTCCGCACAGGAACGCATCGCGGCGGTCCAGGTCGGGCACCCATTCGGTCAGGCGCGCGGCGTCCAGATGACCGTCGGCCGCGCTGTAATGCAGGTGCACGCGCAGTTCCGGCCATTGGTGAACAAGTGTTTGCAGTTGCTTGGCGAAAATCAGCTCATCCGCGCGGCGGCAGCTATGCACCAGCACCACATCGGGTCGGGTGTCGCGCGCGGCCCACGATTCCAGCAGGGCCATCATCGGGGTGATGCCGCTGCCGGCCGAAATCAGCAGAGCCTGGCCGTCCAGCGCTTCGCCGGTGAACGCGCCGGCCGCCTGGCTGAGCACCACGATATCGCCTTTCTTGAGCTGGCTGGCGGCTTTCGAGAGCGTGCCGTGCGGATTGATCTTGATGCTCAGGCGTAGTTCGCCGTCGGCCTGCGGCGCGTTGGAAATGCTGAATGTCCGGATTTTGCGGACACCGTTGATTTCCAGCTCGAGCGCCACATGCTGCCCGGCCAGATGGCCCTTGAAGCGCCGGTTCGGCTTCAGCCGCAGGCTGAACACATCGGCGCATTCCCATTCAACGCCAAGTACGCGGGCGCGCACCTCGGACAGCGACCACAGCGGGTTGACGCCCTGCAGCAGCGTGTTCCAGGCCACCACATCGTTTAAGGGGTTCAGCCAAGGGGTTTGCCAGAACGAACGGTTGGAATTCAAATGGGGCGTCCATAAATCCATAGAGTGAACATATGTTCACTCAAGTTCCGTGGCTTGTCAAACTTTGATTGCGCTCATCCGGCGAGTGTTTATACTGAGTTCATTGAACCCTGAAGTGACCGCTTTGCTGACCCAGCCACCCATCGCCGCTTTGCCCATCCGCCGGGACGCCCGGAAGCTGCGTACGCGCCAGCAACTGATGCAGGCGGCGTTGAATCTGGTCGGCCAGGGGCGCGGCTTCACGTCGCTCAGCCTGCGCGAGGTGACCCGCGAAATCGGTGTGGTGCCTGCCTCTTTCTACAGGCATTTCAAGGATATGGACGATCTTGGCCTGGCCTTGGTGGAAGAGGGCGGGGTCACCTTGCGGCGTCTGCTGCGCGAGGCCCGGCGCAGCGGTTTCGAGCCCAAGGACATGCTGCGCAACTCGGTGCTGATCTACAAACGGTATCTGGAGCACAACCGGCTGGTGTTCGCGTTCATCGTCGGCGAGCGCAGCGGCGGCTCACCGGTGATCCGCAAGGCCATCCGCCGGGAGGAAGAGCATTTCGTGCATGAAATGGCCCAGGATCTGCGCGAACTGGGCACCGTGCCCGCCGCCTTGACCAGCCAGACCCTGGAACTGATCTGCAGCCTGGTGGTCAGCACCATGCTGAACGCCGCCAATGACATCCTCGACCTGCCCGCCGACCAGAAGCAGAGCGAACAGGAACTGGTCGACCATTTCGTGCTGCAGCTGCGCCTGATTTTTCTCGGCGCCCGGCTGTGGCGCGAACCGTAAGGAAATCGCTATGTTGAAACTGGTCGGCTTTGACGCGGACGACACCCTCTGGCACAGCGAAGGCTTCTTCCGGGCGGTGCACGGCGAATTCGAGCGCATCCTCGGGCAGTACCTGGATCTGGGCAACGCCAACGTGCACGACCACCTGCTGGAGGTCGAGCGCCGCAACATCAAGCTGTTCGGCTACGGCGCCAAGGGCATGACCCTGTCGATGCTGGAAAGCGCGATCGCCATGACCGACGAGAAAATCAGCGCCCGGCACCTGCATGAGATCATCGGGCTGGGCAAGGAGGTGCTGAGCCATCCGGTCGAGCTGATCGACGGCATGGCGCAGGCGGTGTCCGAAGTGGCCAGGGAATTCCAGATCGTGCTGATCACCAAGGGCGACCTGTTCCATCAGGAAAGCAAGGTCGCCAAGTCCGGCCTGTCGTCGGTGTTCGGACGCATCGAGATCGTTTCCGAAAAAGACCCGGCCACCTACCAACGCGTGCTGTCCGAATTCGGCCTGTCGGCCTGGCAGTTCCTGATGGTCGGCAATTCGCTGCGTTCCGACATCGCACCGGTGCTGCAGATCGGCGGCTATGCCGTGCACATGCCGTACCCGCTGACCTGGGCGCTGGAAATGCACGATGCGTTCGTTCCCGACGAGGACAGGATGCGCACGGTGGAATCGGCCGCGCAGATTCCCGCGGCCGTGCATGAGCTGGCGCTGAAAGCGGCGCGCGTGCATTAAGCCCGGCATGCGTTTCACGGCACCCGAACGTACGGACCTGGATGCGGCGGTATTCCGCCACCCGGTATTCGAAACACTGCAGGCGGCCCACCTGGCGCTGTGCAGTCAGCCGGACTGGCCGGATGTGGCCGATCTCAACAGCCTGTGGCACGCACCGGAAAACCGCTTCGGAAAACCGTACCGGTTCACGGCGCAGGAAACCCTGGCCGACGGCCTGCATTACGAGCGGCGCATCTTCGAACAGGGCCTCATCGCCACCCGCAGCCGCAACTGGCACGACCTGTTCAATGCCTTCATCTGGATGCGCTATCCGCGCATCAAGGCGGCCTTGAACGTCCGGCAGTGCCAGGATATCGCCGAAGTCGGCGATAAGCAGCGAACCCGCAGCCAGTGCGCGCTGACCCATTTCGACGAGGCCGGCGCTGTCATCCGCCTCAACGATGACAGCCTGTTGGCAGCGTGGGACGCGCACGACTGGCCGGTGTTCTTCGCCGGTTTCAACCGCGCCGTGGATGCCGGCCTGGTACAGGTCTGGCTGTTCGGGCATTCCACCTACGAGCATGCCCTCAACCCCGGCATCGCCTTGGTGGCAAAGGCGTTGGTGCTGGTCGGCGAAAAAGCGCTCACTGAGGAACAGATGGATGCCTGGGTGGCGGAACGCATCGCGGCGCGCGGCTGCTGCCTGGATCCGCAGGAACTCCGGCCGATTCCCCTGTCGGGTTTGGCGCATTGGCACGCCGGTTACGGGCAGGCGGATTTTTACCGCGACGTGCCGTGTTTCAGGCCGAAGCGCCCGGACAAAGTCTATCCGCCGCCGCTGCGGCTGAAGTAATCGCTTGTTGTAAGTGCATGGCGTCAGTAAAATGCGGTATGCGGCCATTACCCCCTCTCTTGCCAGTCCTGTTGCTGTTGATTTCCGCATCCACCGCGGAAGCCGCGGAACTGCTTCCGGTCAAGATCAACGGCCTGGACGAAACGCTGGAGCCGTATGTGCGTTCGATGATCGCGCTGCCGGAGTCGAAGACCAGCGGCGCGCCGGTTTCCGAGGGCCGCCTGAGTTATTACATCAACAATATCAACGCCATGGTGGAGGACAGCCTGGAGCCCTTGGGGTACTACCAGGCCAAGGCCGTCAGCCGGGTCGAACGCAATGGGGATAAGGTGCAGCTGATCGTCGATGTGCAGTTGGGCGATGCCATCGTCGTGCGCAACCTGGCCCTGGACATGCAGGGGCCGGCCGGCAGCGACCGCCTGATCGGCTTCTGGCTGGAAGGCTTCGAGCCCAAGCAGGGCGCGCCGTTCAACCACGGCGTGTATGAAACCAACAAGACCTCCATCACCCAGGCCCTGCTGGACCGGGGCTATTTCGACCAAAGCAATCCCGTGCACCGGGTGGAAGTGACCCGCGCCACCGGCAGCGCGGACATCCAGCTGCAATGGGACAGCGGCATCCGCTACCGCTACGGCGCCGTGCGCTTCGAAGGCCACACGTTCGAGCCCGACCTGTTCGACCGGCTGGTGAACTTCGAGCAGGGCAAACCCTATTCGCAGCCGCAGATCAACCGGCTGCAGGAATCGCTGTCCAAACTCAACTACTTCAGCTCCATCCAGATCGTGCCCGATCTGGAAAACAAGGCCGACGGCGAAGTGCCGATCCTGGTCAGCCTGACCCAGGGCAAGCGCAGCAGCTACAACACCAGCCTGCGCTACGGCTCGGAAACCGGCTTGGGCGTCGAATTCGGCCTGCAGCAGCGCTGGATCAACCGCAAGGGCCATAAGCTGGATTTCGACGCGGTGTGGGCGCAGAACGAACAGTCGGTGATCTCGGTGTACCGGATTCCCGCCTTCGCGTGGCTGGACGGCTGGTACGGTTTCGGCGTCGAGGTGCGCAACGAGGAATACCTGGACTCGCCGAACCGCTACGTCGAGGCCTTCGCCAGCCGCAGCGGTTCGGTCCGTAACTGGGACCTGTTGGCCAAAGTCAACCTGCGCCGCGAACGTTTCGACGAATTCATTCCCGACCTCGATCAGGAGAACGCGGCGATCAACCTGTACACCTCGGTGATCTATCCCGAGTTCAATGCCATCTGGCGGCAGAGCGACGACGCCAATTACCCGAAACGCGGCAATGCCTGGTACTACCAGGCGCGAGCCGGCTATGAATTCGAAGCCACCGACGCGCCATTCGCGCAGGTCTATGTCAAGAACAAGCGCGTCTACGGCGTGGGCCAGGGCAATAACCGCCTGCTGGTGCGCGCCGAATTGGGCGCCATCGCCACCAATGCCTACGACCTGTTCCCGCCGTCGCTGCGTTTCTACGCCGGTGGCGACCAGAACCTGCGCGGTTACGGGTACAAGGAAATCGGCGACTACGTCGACGGCCTGAACCTGGGCGGCCGCTATCTGGCGGTCGGCAGCGTCGAGTACGAACACTGGATCCTGCCGCAATGGGCGATAGCCGGCTTCGTGGACGCCGGTGATGCCTTCGAGTACGATCCGAACGTGAACATCGGCGCCGGCCTGGGCGCCCGCTGGCGTTCGCCGATCGGGCCGGTGCGCATGGATGTGGCCTATGGCTTCAACGGTCCCGATCCGGGTTGGGCTTTCCACTTCACCCTCGGCGCGGATCTTTAGGCATGCGCGGAAAATCCATCGCTCTCGTCATTCTGCTGGTTGCCGTAGTGGGCGCAGTCGGGTTCGGCTCCTGGCTGACGCGTTCCGATGCCGGCCGGGATTTCACCTTGAAGCAGGCACAGGCATTCCTGCCGGCGGGCTCCCGTCTGCAATGGAAAGCGGTGACCGGCACCTTGGCCGGCGGCCTGCAGTTCGAGCAGCTGGTGTACGCCGACGCCACGCAGCGCTTCGAGGCCAGGCATGCCGAGCTGTCGATGAAACTGACGCCTCTGGTGTTCCGCGAAGTGCACATCGATAGCCTGCGCGCCGACCATGTCCGCCTGTATCTGGCCAAGGACGAGTCGCCGTTCGAGTTTCCGCGCTGGCCCGGTAGCCTGCCGGCGCTGGATGTCCCGGTCAGCGTGCATCTCAAGGCCATGCAGGTCCGCGACCTGCAGATCTTCCAGGACCGCAAACCGGTGTATGCGCTGGATGCGCTGGACGGCGGCTTCGAGCTCAAACCCGGTTCGCTGCGGGTCAGCGAGGTGCGGGCGAAGTCGGTGCAGGGCGATATCCGGCTCAACGGCTACTACCAGCCGAATTACGGCTACGCCACCAAGCTGGAGGGCCGCGCGGTATTGACCGGCACCGAGGCGCCGGTCGCGCCGGTGCTTCGCTTCAGCGCGGTCGGCGATGCCAAGCGCTTCCTGCTCGATGTCGAGGGCGCCATGCCCGAGCCGGTGCGGGTGCGCTGGCAGCTGGAAGACCGGAACCGCAAGCCGTTCTGGTTCCTGAGCGCCAGCACCGAGCGCTTCGAACCGAGCATGCTCGGCATGGTCGATGAACACGCCTACCGGATCCAGCTGGCGGCATCGGGCGATGACAAGCGGGCGCAGATCGCCGGCGAATTGAGCCGGGATGCCGAAACCTTGGTCATCAATCCGTCGACGCTGTCGATGGCGCAGGACGACATCCGCCTGGAAAAACTGCAGGTGCTTTACGGCGGCGGCATCTTCACCGCCACCGGCCGCATCCATGCCGGCACGGTGCTTTCCAGCAAAGGCCTGCAGCTGAAGGTCGAGCGCTTCACCCTGCCTATGCCGCGGAAGGAAGGCGTTGCCACGCCGCCGGTGGTTCTGGACGGCCTGCTGACGTGGTCGGGAACCCTGCAGAAATGGAACCTGGCCGCTTCCGGCAACCTGCAACGCGGCAAGGAATCGGCGCAGTTCGCGCTGAACGGCAGCGGCAGCCTGGATGCCGTGCTGCTGCCGGTGCTGCGCGTGAAAACCGCGAATGGCGGCCTGGCCGGCAAGCTGCAGGCACGCTGGAAGCCGTCCTATGACATCGCGTTCGCCGGCAAGCTGGACAACTTCGATCCGGCGTATTTCTTTCCGGATTATCCCGGTGCGGTCAGCGCCGACATGATGCTGGCCGCCAAACAGGAAAAAAACCTGCCATGGAACGGCTCCGTCAACATCAAGCGCCTGGGCGGCCAGCTGCGCGGCCGCGCACTGGCCGGAACCGCCGATGTCCGGTTCGACGGCCTGAACATCGCCGGCGACGCCGACCTCACCGCCGGCGCTTCGCACCTGACGCTCAAAGGCAGCGGCAACGAACGCCTGGATGTCAATGCCAGCCTGCAGCCACTGGACCTGAATGACCTGAATCCGGCATGGGCCGGCCGCATCAACGGTACCGTGGTGCTGCAGGGCGACAAAACCGATCCGGATTACATCGTCAAGCTCAACGGCACCGGACTGGCCATTCCCGGTTATGCGATCGGCCGCTTTGACCTGGACGGTAACACCGTCACCGGCAAGCGCACGCAGTTGATCGCCGAGGAGGTCAACATCGACGGCCAGGCCATCGAACGCCTGGACCTGCTGCTGACCGGCCGATTGAAGGATGCCGGATACCAGGCGTCGCTGGTGTCCGGGGACTATGCGCTGGAAGGCGCCGGGCGTCTGCAGTGGCTGGACGGCAATCCCCGCATCGACGCCGACAGCCTGCGCATTCTCGGCGGTGGCACCGGCAGCTGGCATCTGGCGTCGCCGATGGTCGTGCAGATGGCCGATGCCGGGTACCGGTTTACGCCGTTCTGCCTGGCCAACAAAGACTATTCCGCGCGTGTCTGCGCCGAGGACACCGGCACCGCCATCGCCATCGACGGCCGGGATTTCCCCCTGTTCCTGCTGGAGCCTTGGCTGAACAACGCCGGCAAGGAGTTCACCTACACCGGCCTGGCCAGCCTGAAGGGCGAGTTGCCGAAGGATTTCGATCTGGCCGGCACCGGCTTCGTCGATCTGCAGGTGCCGTTCCTGAAAGTCGGCGTCAAGCCGAACGTCGACAGCGAAATCACCCGCATCGAGGATGTCCGACTTGAAGCCAAGTGGCTCGGCCGGAAGCTGTCCGGAAAGTTCAGCGCCAAGCTGGCGCGCAGCGGCTACGTCGAAGGAAGCATTGAAACCGGCTTCTCCGACAATTCCCCGCTGTCGGGAAGCCTGAAAGCGCAGATGCACAACCTGGACTGGCTGGAACTGTTCTCACTGGACATCGCACAGCCGACCGGCCGGCTCAACGGCGAAGTGACGCTGTCGGGAACGCGCGCCGTGCCGCTGATCAGCGGCTCGTACGTGCTGAGCGACCTCAGTTTCCAGATTCCGGCACTCGGCCTGAAACTCAACGACGGGCAACTGACCGCCAAGAGCAGCGAAAACCTGGCGATGCTGGTCAAAGGCTCGATCAAGTCCGGTGACGGACGCATGGCGGTGACCGGCCTGTGGGATCCGGCCGACCAGCTGCCGCAGTCGATCAACCTGCGCCTGATCGGCAAGAACGTGGCGTTGGCCGATACGCCCGACCTGCAGCTTGCCGCCAACACCGACCTGATCCTGACCTATGAAAAGGGCATCTACGCGTTGGAGGGCGGCATCGACCTGATCAAAGGCTTCGTCAACCTGGAAAGCATCGATTCGGGCGTCACCGTTTCCAGCGATGTGGTGGTGCTCGACCCGGCTCCCGAGAGACTCAACCGGAGTCTGACTAAATTGAGCCTGAAACTCGATGTCAGCGCCAGCGACCAGGTCAGGGTGAGCGGTTACGGACTGGACGGCACCGCCTCCGGCAAGGTGGCGGTCATCAGCCCTTACGACAGCCCGACGAAACTGACCGGCCGGCTCGAACTGCTGGGCAAGTACAAATCCTATGGGCGCGAACTGCAGATCACGCGCGGCAACCTGATTTACAGCAACAGCCTGGTGACCGAGCCGCGCCTGGACATCCTGACCGAGCGCGAGATCGAAGACGAAGACATCACCGTCGGCCTGGAAATCACCGGTTACGCGTCCAATCCGAAAACCCGCGTGGTGTCCAATCCGTCCATGACCGATTCCGAGGCGCTGTCCTGGCTGCTGTTCGGCGGCCCGCTGAATTCGGTCAGCTCCAGCCAGGCGGATTCGATCAACGCCAAGGCGATGGCGCTCAATACCGGCGGCAACCTGTTGATCGGCACCCTGGGCAGCCAGTTCGGCCTGGACCGGGCTTCGCTGTCCGACTCCAGGGCGCTCGGCGATTCCACGCTGACCATCGGCAAGCAGCTGTCGCCGAAATTGTTCGTCAGTTACGGGGTGTCACTGCTCGGCATCGGGCAGGTCATCACGCTCAAGTACCTGCTGAAGAAGGGCCTGGACATCACCGTCGAATCGGAACAGACCGACCAGCGCGAAGAGACCTCGGCCGCGCTCAACTGGCGTAAATGACCCATGACCGCCGCGACCGATTATTCCGACAGCATCCGCTTGAGCGTGGCCCCGATGATGGACTGGTCACGAATCTAAGGTAATCAAGCAGCTGCAAAGCGAGTGTGCACGCATAGTGCAACAAAAAACCCCGCTATGCGGGGTTATTGCGTGCACACTTTTGGCGATGTTGGGATTTTTATAAACAGTCTTTGACATGTCTGGCAACCGCTACGGATTGCATAAGGCCGTCATAAAGTCGTTGAAGCAGGTCAGCAGATACAGGTTCTCTCATCGGGTACTGCCCCGATTTAATTGCTGGGGTGTATACATCTTCGCGAATTACTTCTGCTTTGCGATAGTGCGCAAAGCTTTGACGTATGATGAAGGGATGCTCTCCAGCTTCAATGATGCAGGTTGGGTCAATGATTCGCCCATCTTCTGTTGCACTGGTGATGCCTACACAGACTGCAACCAGAACTTTCCCATAGCCAGGTTGATTCTTTGGGTCAGCAAGAACCACGAATAGGTGCTTACTCGGTCCGCTATCCATCAAGAATGTGTCGCCAGCTTTGAGCATCCTTGCTGCCTAGTGATTAGGCCGGAATTCTTTTCGTTTCGGCGGGCTCTCTATAGCTGGCCGCAACGTGTTTCATCCTATGGATTGCTACTTTTAGTCCAGCTTGGAGTTGGAGGCTAGTCAGGACATTCTGTTTTTTTTCTTCAGAGAATCCGAGTGCGTCTAATAGCCTTTCGACTCTAATCGGAAAGCTTGAACCATTCGGGTTCTGCCATTCCGGCAAAGCTTCATGAGTGTAGTCACGAATCTGGTATTTGGTCATATGACCAAATTCATCCCAGATTGCTTTCAGGGAAATTACGTCGCTCTCGCTGAGATCACGCAGATCTTCGTCGGAGCGAATTGTGCTCGGGTCTTTTAGAGCGACATCATGGCCATCTCGATCAGAAATGACTTCATCCCAACAGTCATTATTTGAGCTCATGCCATTGACATTATTAAGCGTAATAGAGAGCACCGGGCCATGATCCATCGACACCATGCTATCTCCAGTGATTGGGTAGCTAAATAGTTCGTAGGATTTTCTTTCGGCAAGGTACATCAGCTTCATCAGTTTCAGTACTGGAAGCCTTCCACCCGCTTTGAAAAGAAAGTAGGCTGCCGCTTGTGCAGCTTTCTTGTCGTCGAATAATTCTGTGTGATTCATAGTACCTGCCCCTCTGTGCAGTACCCCATGATTCTAACACTATTCACAGTGTCAATACCCTAAACGGGCTTGATTTATTTCATTATTTGTAGTTTTTTTGTTCAGCTTAGTGAATTATTCAGGCTTTAACGCCTATTTATATCAGTTAATCCCCACTTTTTTGTATGACCACTCAGCCGAGATTATCTTGAGCTGGTTATCCCCTGTCAGAGCCTGATTCCTTGTTGGCAATGTTGGCTTAACTATATGCATTGTTTACTGCCGCCATCCAAGTGCACACTTTTAAAAGTGTGCACCAGTTGTGCACGATGAGGGATGATTCGGGCATATTTGGGACGATTTGGGACGTTTAGGGATGATTTAGATGTAACAATATGCGCTTAACACATTGATTATATTTTATGTCTTTGTACGCAAACAGTATTAGGCTTTCCGTTGCACCCATGATGGACTGGACCGACCGGCACTGCCGCGTGTTCCACCGCCTGCTGGCGCCCAAGGCGCGCCTGTACACCGAAATGGTGCATGCGCAGGCGGTGTTGTACGGCGACCGCGACCGCCTGCTGGGTTTCGACTCGCGGGAACATCCGCTCGCGCTGCAGCTCGGCGGCAGCGACCCCGGCCATCTGGCCGAGGCCTGCGTGATCGCCGAAGCGTATGGCTATGACGAAGTCAACCTCAATGTCGGCTGTCCGTCGGACCGCGTGCAGGCCGGCCGCTTCGGCGCCTGTCTGATGAAGGAGCCGCAGGTGGTGGCCGAATGCCTCCAGGCCATGCAGGGCGCCGTGCGCGTTCCGGTCACGGTGAAATGCCGGCTGGGCGTCGATGAGCACGAGGATTACGGGTATTTCCGCGCCTTCGTCGAAGCGGTGGCGGCCATCGGCTGCCGGGAATTCATCGTGCACGCGCGCAAGGCCTGGCTGAGCGGGCTCAGCCCGAAAGAGAACCGTGAAATCCCGCCGCTGCGC
>DATMWF010000119.1:0-10141 GCA_035562675.1 Arenimonas sp.
TTCGCGGCCGTAACGCTGGGCGTCTTTCGAGCCGGCGCCGACGGCGGGCTTGACCACGAATTCGGCATGCGCGAACTCATCCAGGAATGCCTTCAGACCGTCTTCGGCATGCTGTTCGGGTTCGATGAAGCGGCTCGGCACAGTGACGATGCCCTGCTTGGTGAGCACATCCAGATAATGCTTGTCGGTATTGCTCTCGATCACATTCAGCGGATTGAGCAAAACCGTTTGTTCTGAAACACGCGCGGCCCAGGCCAGGAATTCCGGCAGTTTGTCGATGTAATCCCAGGGCGAGCGGATCACCGCGGCCGAGAACGAGCCCCAGTTCACGAACGCGTCATCCCAGTACACGATGCGGTGCACGATGCCGGCGGCATCCAGCGCGGCCGACAGCGGAACCAGGTCTTCATCCAGCGGATGGGCGGCGGCGACGGAGACGAGAGCGAGCATAAGTATCCCTAAAGGTTCTGGTAATTCGGACCGGCTCCGCCTTCCGGCGTGACCCAGTTGATGATCTGGTACGGATCCTTGATGTCGCAGGTCTTGCAGTGCACGCAGTTGGCGGCGTTGATCTGCAGGCGTTTGCCGGCG
Source organism: Arenimonas sp. (assembly GCA_035562675.1). GTDB lineage: Bacteria > Pseudomonadota > Gammaproteobacteria > Xanthomonadales > Xanthomonadaceae > Arenimonas. The sequence goes on from DATMWF010000119.1 coordinate 592, forward strand.
TCGTCCTGGGCGATTTCATACACCCCGGCCGGACAGAAGCGCGTGCACGGATTGCCGTATTCCTCGGCGCATTTCGTGATGCAGATGTTGGTGTCCAGCACGTGCAGATGAATCGGCTGGTCTTCATCGTGTTCGGTGGCGGCATAATACACGCCCGCTAAACGATCGCGCGGAGCCAGCGTGCGTTCCACGTAATCGCGGACCGGGCTTTCGGCTTCCGACAGTTTTTTCAGGCTCGACCAATCCGCCTTGACCTTCAGCGTCCATGGCGACAGGCCGCCGGTGAGGGTTTCCCAGCCGGCATTGAGCAGGCCGAACAGCAGCCCCTTCTTGAAGCCGGGCTTCACGTTGCGCACTTTCTTCAATTCGGCGACCACCACCGAGGCGCGCAGCTTGGCGTTCCAGCCTGCAGAATCGTTGCTGGCGGCAAGGTGTTCGGCGGCCAGTATGCCCGAGCGGATCGCCTGGTGCACGCCCTTGATCTTCGGCACGTTGAGCAGGCCGGCCGAACAGCCGATCAGCAGGGCGCCCGGCATTTCAACCTTTGGCAGGCTCTGGTAGCCGCCGGTCACGATCGCGCGCGCGCCGGCGGAAAGAATCGTGCCGCCTTCCAGCAGCGGCTTCACGCTGGGGTGGTTCTTCCATTGCTGGAACGCCTCATACGGCTGGTAATTCGGGTCGCTGTAATCCAGGCCGGACACATAGCCGAGCGCGATGCGGTTGCTGTCCAAGTGGTACAGGAAACTGCCGCCGTACGTTTTGGCATCGGCCGGCCAGCCCAGGCTGTGCACGATCTTGCCGGGTTCGCTTACGCCCTCGCGCACCTGCCAGAGTTCCTTGATGCCGATCGAATAGCTTTGCGGATCGCAGTCGGCATCGAGCTTGAAACGGGTGATCAGCTGCTTGCTCAGGTGCCCGCGCGCGCCTTCCCCGAGCACGGTGGTCTTGGCCTTGATGTCGATGCCCTGGGTATAGGTCGGTTTGTGCGAACCGTCCTTGGCCACGCCCATGTCGCCGATGCGTACGCCGCAGACCGCGCCCGCGTCATCGTAGAGAATTTCCGAGGCCGCGAAGCCCGGGTAGATTTCCACGCCGACCGCTTCGCACTGCGGCGCCAGCCAGGCGCACAGCGCGCCCAGGGACACGATGACGTTGCCGTGGTTATGCATCTGCGGCGGATTGACCGGCGATTTGAAACCGCCGGTCTTGGTCAGGAACCAGAACTCGTCGGTGCTGGCCGGTACGCAGATTGGCGGCGGATTGGCCCGCCACGCGGGAAGCAGTTCATCCAGGGCCTGGGTTTCGATGACCGCACCCGACAGCGAGTGCGCGCCGATGCTTGAGGCCTTCTCGATGACGCACACGCTGAGCGCGGGGTTAAGCTGTTTCAGGCGCAGGGCGAACGCCAGTCCGGCCGGGCCGGCGCCTACGGTCAGCACATCGTATTCCATCACATCGCGTTCAGACATAAAATCACCTCGAAGATATCGCTCCATTGTCGCGGTTTAGCGCGCTTTGGGCAATAATTGACGGTATGTTTTCCGCATTAAATACGGCGTTACCGGTCGAATTGCCCATCGCCGACGGCGGGCTGCGCTATGCCGGGCGTTTTTTGTCCCCGGAGCAGTCGGATGGCCTGCTGCACGCGCTGATAGCCGATGTGCCCTGGCAACAGGCGGAAATCACCCTGTTCGGGCGTAAGGTGCTTACCCCGCGTTTGAGCTGCTGGATGGGCGATGCCGGTGCCGTATACCGCTATTCGAATACCACGTTTGCGCCGGCGCCCTGGCTGGACAGTGTGTTGGCGCTGAAACGTCAGGTCGAGGCGGCGGCCGGGACGCCGTTCAACAGCGTGCTGCTGAATTATTACCGGTGCGGCCAGGACGCCATGGGCTGGCACAGCGACGATGAGCCGGAGCTGGGTCCGCAGCCGGTGATCGCTTCAGTCAGCTTGGGCGGCGTGCGCCGTTTCCTGCTCCGCCGGAAGGGCGGGGGGCCGTCTTCAGCCATCGAACTGGCACATGGCAGTTTGCTGCTGATGCAGGGCGATACCCAGGAAAATTACCAACACAGCCTGCCGCGCACCGCAAAAGCGGTGCAGGCACGGATCAATCTGACGTTCCGGAATATCCGCTAGGACGTCGCCGGGCACCAGTTGACGCTATTTGGTTTTGCTGCGCCCGTTGGCCAATGTCCAGGCGGCGATATCGGCGATGGCCGCGTTCAGCCCGCTCTCGAAGGCCAGCACCACATCGGGGATTTCCTTACTGGCCGACGGCACGTCGGCGGTGAAGGTCCTGGCGGCGATGACGCGGTTGCTGGGATATTCCAGCACTTTGGCATGGATCTGGATCACCGCATCCGGTTTTCGGGCACCGTCGGCGTAAACCGATTCGAACTGACGGATGTCCAGCAACAACGCGACTTCAGCCGGCACGCCGCTGTTCTGGCGCGATACCGATTTGATTTTTCCGGAGTTCTCAAGGGCCTGCACGACCCCGGCCTGCACCAGGTCCGGCAGGGAGTCGGCCCAATTGGCGCCTTTGTATACCTGCAGCACGTTCGGTTCCGGGCGCACCGCGATGCGGTTGGAATCCAGGAATGCGGTGCTGCTGGGCCGGATGACGGTCAGCGACCACGGCACCGTCGGCAGGGCGGCGGCATCCAGCGGCTGGCCGCGCAACGCATAGACATCAATCGGCTCGGGCTGGTCGATCAGGGAAATGCAGCCCGCCAGCGGCAGGGCCAGACATAGCGCCAGCAGCAGCCGGCAGTTGCGGATAACACTCATGGTTTGAATTCCTCGGTGGTGCTCTTGCCGGTCACCAATGCGTTCGGGCGTTCTTCAATCTGTGCCGCGACGCGCCGCAGCTGCGCGAGCAGGGTGCGCAGCTCGGCGATGGCCGGGCCGACCTGCGCCAGGCCCTGCTGGGAGAAATTGTCGATGGCATCGCCGTTGGAATCGATCACGCGGTTGGCATTCCTGGCCAGCGCTTCGTACTGGACCAAGGTACGGTCGAGTTTGGCGATCAAGTCCGGCAGTTGGTCTGCCAGGCCATCATCCAGCTTGCGGGCGATGCTGTCGGTGCTGGCCAGTGTGCTGTCGAGCTTGGCGATGGCGGCGCGGGTGTCTCGGATGATCAAGCCGATGTCCTGTCGTTCATCAGCCACCGATCCGGAAATCTTTTCGAGGTTGGCCAGCGTCTTTCCCAGGCTGTCGATGTTTTCATCGCTGAAGGCTTCATTCAGGCGCAGCATGACGTTGGTGGCGGTGGTGGTGATGTCGTCGGTCGAGCTGAAAATCTTCGAAAACGCGGACTCCTTGGCGATGATGCGGGGTGCCGGGTTTTTTTCGGTCGGGACCAAATTGGCGCTCCTTGCATTGAGCGATTTCAGCTGGATCTGGGTGATGCCGGTCAATCCGACGAATGCCAGGCGCGCCTCGGTGTCGACCTTGATCGGCGTATCGGCCTTGATGCGCACGCGGACCAGCACCTTGTTCGGGTCTGTCGGGTCGATGGTCAGCCGGCGCACTTCGCCGACGGTGATGCCGTTGTACTGCACCGTGCCGCCGATGCCGAGGCCGGTCACCGCTTCCGAGAACACCACGTCGTATTCGTTCCAGGAGCTGTCGGAGGCGAACTTGGCCGCCCACAGGGCGAAGCCGACCAGCAGTGCGGCGGTGATCAGCGTGAACAGGCCGATCAGTACATAGTTGGCGCGAGTTTCCATTACAGCTTCTCCTGGGCGAATTGCGCCGCCCGTCCACGCGGTCCGTGGAAGTACTCCTGGATCCACGGGTGGTCGAACGCCGCCACCTGGTCGATCGGCGCGTTGACCAGCACTTTCCTGTCAGCGATGACGGCGACGCGGTCGCAGATAGTGTACAAGGTATCCAGGTCATGCGTGATCAGGAACACCGTCAGGTTCAGGGCTTTCTGGATGGTGAGGATCAGCTGGTCGAAGGTCGCCGCGCTGATCGGGTCGAGCCCGGCGGTCGGTTCATCGAGGAACAGCAGCGGCGCATCCATGGCCAGCGCCCGGGCGATGCCGGCGCGTTTGCGCATGCCGCCGGACAGCTCGGCGGGGAATTTGAACGCCGTCTCCGGTTCCAGGCCGGCCAACTGGATCTTGGCCATGGCCAGCTCCGTCATGAGTTGCATGGGCAGGGTGCTGTGCTCCTTCAGCGGCACCAGCACATTCTCCAGGACGTTCAGGGACGAGAACAGCGCGCCGTTCTGGAACAGCACGCCGGTATTCTGTTCGATGTAGCGCCGGTTGCGGGAATCGGGCGACAGCGCGTTCCTGCCGATCACTTCGATCGAGCCGCCCTGCGGCCTGTTCAGCGCGAGGATGCTGCGCATCAGCACCGACTTGCCGGAGCCGGAGCCGCCGACCACGCCGATGATTTCGCCCTGACGGACCTGCAGGTCGAGGTTCTCGTGCACCACGAAATCGCCGAACCGGTTGCACAGCCCGCGCACGTCGATGATGTCGCGTACCGCGTCGCTCACAGGTCCAGCTCCATGAAGAACATGGCGGCCAGTGCATCAAGCAGGATGACCAACGAGATGCTCTGCACCACGCTGGAGGTGGTGTGCTCACCGACCGATTGCGCATTGCTTTTGCATTTGAAGCCTTCCAGGCAGCCGATCAGGCCGATTACCGCCGCGAATACCGGCGCCTTGCTGAGACCGATCCAGATATGCCTTGGCGCGAGTTCCGAGTTCAGGCGGCTCACGAACATTTCCGGCGATATGCCCAATGTCCAGTTGCATACCGCCATGCCGCCCAGCAGGCCGGCCATGGTGGCCAGGAAGGCGAGCAGGGGCAGGGTGACCAGCAGCGCCTTGAGGCGCGGCAGCACCAGCAGTTCAATCGGATCCAGCCCCATGGTTTTCAGGGCGTCGAGCTCTTCGCCGCTTTTCATCGAACCGATCTGGGCGGTGAATGCGCTGGCGGTGCGGCCGGCCAGCAGGATGGCGGTCAGCATCACGCCGAATTCGCGCATGAACGCCACGCCGACCAGTTCGACCACCCACAGTTCCGCACCGAACTCGCTGAGTACGGTGGCACCCAGGAACGCGATCACCGCGCCGACCATGAAACTGAGCAGCATCACCAGGGGAACCGCATTCAGACCGACCGCCTGCATATGGAATACGGTGGAGGTGATCCGCCAGTGTTTCGGCTGCACGATGTTGATCAGGAAACTGATCAGGGTCTGGCCCAGGAACGACAGGAATATCAGCGTGTTTTCATAGCCTTTGGCCACCCAGACGCCGGTGCCGGCCAATATCCGTATGTGCAGGGGCGCCTGCGGCTCCGTTTCGGGTGGCTTCAGCGCGGCGTCCTGCAGGGCGCCGATCAACGCCTGATGCTCGGGTTTCGCTTCCAATCGGTTTTCATCGATGTGCTGCCTGCGCAGGAACGCCAGCAGCAGCTGCGAGCCGGTCGCGTCCAGGCGGTTGATCGAACGGGCATCGACGGCTTCGATACCGCCGTGCATTTGTCCCAGCAGCGGAATCAACACGTTGGCGTGCTGGAAGGTCCAGTCGCCGGTCGCCAGCAGGCGGTTGCCGCGCGACGGGTCGATGGTGAGATCGGGTTCGGTTGTTTCCAGCCAACTTGGCATCTGGGCAAGGCATCCGGTGATTTGAAAATAGTTTATAACAGTTATGCAATGAGCAGCAGTTGACCTACAATGACCATCGGGCACAGCGGGAGGCTGTAGATGCAGCAAACGATGGATTCAGTGCAGTTCAGGGACCGGGTCGATTTCATGCTGGCGCTGGCCAGGCAACTGCATACATCCGGCACCACGGTCAACCGCCTCGAAGGCGCAGTGGAGCTCGTGGCGCGCAAGCTGGGACTCGTAGTCAGCATCTGGTCGAACACCACCGGGATCATGATCAGTTTCCGGGATCTCGTGCACGGCGACCCGTATACCGTCACCCGCGTGCTCCGGCTTGAGCCTGGCGATACCCACCTCGGCCGTATGGTCGATGCCGACGCCATCGCCGAGCAGGTCATGGCCGGCGACCTGGATATCCAGACCGGCCTGGCACGTTTGCATGCCATGGACAGGGAGGCATCGGTTCCGCAGCGCCTGCTGCAGATCCTGTGTTACGGCCTTGCGTCGGCGATGGTGCTCAGCCTGCTCCCGCGTACCGGCTGGAGTGATTTCATCTGCGCCGCTTTCCTGGGCACGCTGGTCGGCATGCTGGTGCAGTTCGGTGAGCGCAACCAGCATCTGAAAGATGCCGTAGAGGCGGTGGGGGCTTTGCTGGTGACGTTCATCGCATCCTTTGTCGCCAGCCATCTGGCGCCGTTGAGCGTGCAGTCAGTGATCATCTCGGGCCTGATAACCATGATGCCCGGCCTGATGCTGACGTCGGCCATCAACGAGCTCGCCCACCAGCAGCTGGCGTCCGGCAGCGCACGCTTCGCCGGCGCGGTCACCGTGCTGATGAAGCTGGCTTTCGGTACCATCCTGGCGCTGCAGTTGGCGCAGTTCCTGGATTGGAACAATCTTTCCAACAGCGGCGCCGCTACGCTGCCGGTCTGGATGCCATGGGCGATGATGCTGCCCGGCGCATTCGCGTTTGCGGTGCTATTCAAGGCGAACACGCGCGATATTCCGCTTGCGATGGCGGCTGTGCTGCTCGGCTATGGGGTGATGAAGGTCTGCTCGCTGTTTCCGGAACTTTCCGGCGGAGACATTCCGACCGGCACGTTTTTGGCCGCGCTCACGGTGACTGCCGCGGCCAACCTGTATGCCAGGCTGTTCAAGCGTCCCGGCGGTCTGATCCGGGTGCCCGGCATCATCCTTCTGGTCCCGGGGAGTCTGGGATTCCAGACCCTGAACATTGCCCTTGCGCAGGATGGCGGCAGTCGGCTCGGAATCGGCATCCCGCTGTTTGCCGCATTGACGGCGCTGGTTGCCGGCGTCCTGTTCGGCAATTTACTGGTTTCATCACGACGCAACCTCTGAGGAGTATCGCCCATGCCGCTTTCCATCAAGATCGTCACCACCGCCAACAGGACGCGCTTCTTCCATCAAAGCGACGAACGGCAGGTGGCCAAATCTATCGCCATGCTGACCGGCGCCACCAATGTCTATGCAACCTCCAGCCTGCTGCTGTCGAGCGCGCTGCAGGCCGAGGTGTTTTCACCGCGCCGTATCGCCCTGATCGAACTGGACGGCGACGCCATGCCGGTGAACCGGCCCGGCCAAAGCGACGTGCGCATAACCGCCAACGATCCGGATGACGCCGCGCCTGTTTACGCGCTGGATGAGGACGCGGCCGGCAGGTTCCGGGTCGATTTTTTCTTCGTGGGCGGCTATGTGCTCAGCACCCGGATCGAGGTCGACAATACCGAGGCGACGTTTGCCGACCGGGCGCGCCGGGTTACCCAGCTGTTCGAGATGCCACTGATCGGATACACCACCGCCAATGGCGGAGTCGGATTGATGAATCCCTCGACGATGACGCGCGCGGTCATCACGCCGGCCGGCGAGATCGTGCCGGCCGATGCCCTGCTGGTGGACGACTTCTAAAGCCCGAGCTTTGTCCAGAGCGCCGCTTCGGTGATGTTCTCCGAGGCGTCGGCGCGGCGATAGCGGTATTCCAGCGTGCCGGCCTGCAGGCCCCGGTCGGAAACCACGACACGGTGCGGAACGCCGATCAGCTCGATGTCGGAGAACATGGCGCCGGGCCGCAGGCCGCGGTCATCGAGGCATACGTTGACGCCGCGTGCGGCGAGATCGTCATACAGCCTGTCGGCATAGGCGGCGACGGTCGCGTCGTTCTTCGGGTTGATGACGCACACGGCGACCTGCCAAGGCGCCATCGGCTCCGGCCAGCAGATGCCGTTGGCATCGAAATTCTGTTCGATGGCGGCCGCCACGATGCGGCTCACGCCGACGCCGTAGCAGCCCATGAACATCACCTGCGCCTTACCCTGCTGGTCAAGCACGGTGGCGCCCATCGCCTCGGCATATTTCCGGCCAAGCTGGAACACGTGGCCGACTTCGATGCCGCGCGCGATCGCCAGCGTGCCTTTGCCGTCCGGTGAGGGATCGCCTTCCACGACATTGCGGATGTCCGCGATGACATCCGCTTCCGGCAGGTCGCGGCCCCAGTTGACGCCGCTCAGGTGGAAGCCGTTGCTGTTGGCGCCGACCACGAAGTCGCTCATCGCCGCGACGGTGCGGTCGGCGATCACGGTGATGCGCGCGGCAGGACCCACCGGGCCCAGGAAGCCCGGTTCGGCATTGAGGTGTTCGGCGATTTCCGCTTCGGTGGCTAAACGGTAATCGGCCAGTCCGGCCAGCTTCGCCAGCTTGATTTCATTCAGGCTGTGGTCGCCGCGCACCAAGACCAGGGTAAAGCCCGTTTCCGCCATCAGGGCGATGGATTTCACGGTCTGGGTGAGGTCGATCGACAGCAGCTCGGCCACGGCTTCGCAGGTTTTCTGGCTTGGTGTGGCGACCTGCTGCATGGCCTGTTGGCCGGCCGTCCGCGCCTGCGCGGGCGCCAGGGCTTCGGCCATTTCAATATTGGCGGCATAGTCGGAACCGTCGGAGAACGCGATGGCGTCTTCGCCGGAATCGGCAAGCACGTGGAATTCGTGCGAGGCGCTGCCGCCGATGGCGCCGGTATCGGCGTTCACGGCGCGGAACCTCAGTCCCAAACGGGTGAAAATGCGGCTATAGGCGTCGAACATGGTCTGGTAGGTCTGCGCCAGGCATTCCGGGCTCAGATGGAACGAATAGGCGTCTTTCATCAGGAACTCGCGCGCGCGCATCACGCCGAAACGCGGCCGTATCTCATCACGGAACTTGGTCTGGATCTGGTAAAAATTGATCGGCAGCTGCTTGTAGCTGCGCAGTTCCTGGCGCGCGAAATCGGTGATCACCTCTTCGTGGGTCGGGCCGTAGACGTAATCGGCCTGTTTGCGGTCCTTGATCTTCAGCAGTTGCCCGCCGAATTTTTCCCAGCGCCCGGTCTCATCCCACAGCTCTTTCGGCTGGATGGACGGCATCAGCAGTTCCAGCGCACCGGCGCGGTTCATCTCCTCACGCACGATGCCTTCCACGTTGCGCAGCACGCGCAGCCCGAGCGGCGTCCAGGTGTAAAGGCCGGCGCCCAGTCTGCGGATCAATCCGGCGCGCAGCATCAGCTGGTGGCTGACGATTTCGGCGTCGGCGGGGGTTTCTTTGGCGGTGCTTAAATGGAATCTGGACAGGCGCATGGCATTAAGTTCATAGTATTCAAGCCTTTATTGTAGCGGTTTAGGCGCCGTTTACCCAGAGTTTTTGGACAGTGTGGCCGGATTATAGGTAAACTGTCCGCATGGACGAAAACACCGCACCGAAAACACCCCGCAACCGGCATATCTACCTGCTGCCGAACCTGCTGACCACCTGCGGCATGTTCGCCGGCTTTTACGCCATCCTGGCGGCCGCCAGCGGCCGTTTCGAGGCCGCCTGCATCGCGATTTTCATCGCCGCCGTGTTTGACGGCGTGGACGGCCGGGTGGCGCG
>DATMWF010000120.1:0-4153 GCA_035562675.1 Arenimonas sp.
TGCCGAGGAATACCTGCGTTCGGAACTGGCGGCCAATCCCGGTGTTTCCGAAGCCGACCTTCTGGCCGGCGTGGCGAACAGCTACGGCGCACCGGAGGAGGTGGCCGACATCTACCGCGACACCGAAGTCACCGTGCAGAAAGCGCTGACGACGCCGAAGAATCCGGTGCAGGGCTCCGCATTCAAACGCTTCTTCGCGGTCGCCGTGGATCCGCATACCTACGGCGCCATGTTCTACATGCTGCTCAGCCTGGCGACCGGTGTTTTCTACTTCACCTGGGTCACTACCGGCCTCAGCATGAGCGCCGGCCTGCTGATCCTGATCATCGGCATCCCGTTCTTCATCCTGTTCATGGCCTCGGTGTACGCGATTTCGCTGGTGGAAGGGCGCTTGGTGGAAACCCTGCTGGGCGTGCGCATGCCGCGCCGTCCGCTGTATCAGGCCAAGGACAGCACCTGGCTGGACCGCATCAAAGCCCTGTTCACCGATTCGCGCACCTGGCTGAGCCTGATGTACATGGTGCTGATGCTGCCGCTGGGCATCGTCTATTTCACGTTGGCGGTGACCCTGCTCAGCCTGTCGGTGGGCTTGGTCGCGGCGCCGGTCCTGTGGTGGATGGCGCAACTGGATTGGATTTCCTTTCACGGCAATCTGCATATGGGTACCGGCAGCATGGACCCGGCGGTCGCCTCACCCTTCCTGTTTGCCGGCGGCATACTGCTTCTGTTCAGCAGCCTGCACGTGATGCGCGCCATCGGCCAATGGCACGGCCGCTTCGCCAAGCACGTGCTGGTGGAATCTGGCGCTGACTGAGCCTGGTACACGGAACGGAAAAGGGCGGATCACTCCGCCCTTTTTTGTGGGACATGGAACGGCGCTGCGTCAGTGCATGTTCTGGTACAGGCCGATGGCGCTGAGGATGAACAGGCCGATGAAGGCCAGGAAGCTGATCATGAAGCCGAGCCCACGTTTGTCGGCGGCTTTGTTGTAGCCCAGGATGTACAGCGAGCGGCCGACGATCCATGCCGCACCCAGCCAATGCGCATACATTTCGAACCCGTTGAGTGAAGCGATCCACAGCACCGGCAGGAACATCACGGTCTGTTCAATGGTGTTCTCGTGGGCGCGGAACGCGCACTCGAAATGCTCGTTGCCGGTGCAGGCCGGCGCCTTGATGCCGTATTTACCGCGGGCACGGCCGACCAGGCCCATGGCGATGAAAAGGATGAGGACGTTCAACAAGGTGATGAAGGCGGCACTGTGCATGGGTGAATCCAGTAAGGGGTGTACAGGGATGATAGAGGGTATCGCCCTGCTTGCCAACTACAGCGCCATGGCGGCAGCATGCGCGCTGGCCCATGCCCATTGGAAGTTGTAGCCGCCAAGATGGCCTGTCACGTCCAGCACTTCGCCGATGAAGTGCAGGCCCGGGCGAAGTTTGGATTCGAAGCTGCTCGATGACACGTCGTCGGTATCCACGCCGCCCAAGGTGACTTCGGCGGTCCGGTAGCCTTCGGTGCCGCTCGGCGTGATCCGCCAATGCTGCAGGGCGAAGCCGATGTCCTTCAGTTCGCTGTGCCGGTATTGATTGACCGGCTTATTGATGAAAAAGTCCGTGCACAGAAGGTGTGCCAGACGTTTCGGCAACCATTCCGACAGTACGGTTTTCAGCTCGGCCCGATGGCCCTGCTGCTGCAGCGCGATCAGCTCCGTCACGGCATCCCGGCCCGGCAGCAGATCGAGCTCGATGGCTTGGCCCAGCTGCCAGTACGATGAAATCTGCAGGATGGCGGGTCCGCTAAGGCCGCGGTGGGTGAACAGCAGGGCATTACTGAACTCAGTGCCGCCGAAGCATACCTTCACCGGCAGCGCCACACCGGCCAGCTGGGCATACTGTTCCAGCGGTTTTCCGCTTAAGGTAAACGGCACCAGGCCGGCGCGGGTGGCGATGAGGCGATGGCCGAACTGCCTGGCGATGTCGTAGCCGATGCCCGAGGCGCCCATGCTGGGAATAGACAGCCCGCCGCTGGCGATGACCAGTTTATCGGCAGTGAATACGCCTTGGCTGCCTTGCACCGTAAAGTGTGTGCCGTGTTTGACCGCATCGATGGCGCAATCGGTGACGATGTCGGCGCCTGCCCATGCACATTCGTCCAGCAGCATTTTCACGATCTGCTTGGAGGACTCGTCGCAGAACAGCTGGCCGAGTTCCTTTTCGTGATAGGCAATGCCGTGGCGCTCGACCAGTTCGATGAAATCGGCCGGGCTGTAGCGTGCCAGGGCCGATTTGCAGAAATGCGGATTATCCGACAGGAAATGCTTCGGGCCGGTGCCGGTGTTGGTGAAATTGCAGCGGCCGCCGCCTGACATCAGGATTTTCTTGCCGCAGCGGTTGCTGCCTTCCAGTACCCGGGTTTTCCTGCGGCGGTACGCCGCGGCACTGGCGCACATCAGGCCAGCGGCTCCGCCACCGATGATCAGGACATCTGCATGGCGGTCATCGGTCATCCGCAATCAATCCTTGGAAGGTTTTTTCTTGCCTTGCCGGAATTCAAAGAAGGATTCGTTGCTGCGCTTTTTCTTGCCAACGGTGTCGGGTTTCTCGCGGGTGTCCGGACGGCGCGGCGGACGCGGCTTCTTGGCCGCGTTGTCGGGCGCGGTGCCATCCTTGGTGATGCGCAGCTGCTGGCCGGCGCACCACACCGTTTTCAGGTGGGTCAGCACGTCCTTCGGCATGCCTTCCGGCAGGTCGACCAGCGTGTAGTCGTCGAAGATCTCGATGCGGCCCATGTGCTTGGAATCCAGGCCGGCTTCGTTGGCGATGGCGCCGACGATGTTGCCGGGCTTGACGCCATGCTCGTAGCCGACTTCGATACGGTAGGTTTCCATGCCGGCTTCGGCATCACGCGGAGCGCGTTCTTTCTTCTCGCGTTCTGGGCGTTCACGGTCGCCAAAGCGCGATTCGCGCGGTTCGCGTTCGAAGCGCGGTTCACGCGGCTCGCGGCCCGGGCGTTTGTCGCCACGGCTTTCGCGCGCTTCGAATTCCTTCGGCTTGCGCTCTTCGCGCTGTTTGCTGGCGTCCAGCAGCAGCGGCACGTCGCCGCGCGCCATCTTCGCCAAGGCGGCCGCGATTTCGATGGCCGGCACGTTCAAGGCCTGTTCGTAATCCTCGACCAGCTGGCGGAACAGCTTCAGGTCTTCGGAGGCGAGGGTGTCGGTGATCTGCTGCTTGAACTTGTTGATGCGCACGTCGTTGATGGTGGCCACGCTCGGCAGTTCCATCTGTTCGATCGGCTGGTTGGTGGCGCGTTCGATCGAGCGCAGCATGTTGCGCTCGCGCGGCGCCAGGAACAGGATCGCTTCGCCGCTGCGACCGGCGCGGCCGGTGCGGCCGATGCGGTGCACGTAGCTTTCGGTGTCGTACGGCACATCGTAGTTGACCACGTGGCTGATGCGGTCGACGTCCAGGCCGCGGGCGGCGACGTCGGTGGCGACCAGGATGTCGATGCCGCCGTCCTTCAGTTGCCCGATGGTGCGTTCACGCTGCTGCTGGTTGATGTCGCCGTTGATGGCGGCGGCGGAGAAGCCGCGGGCTTTCAGCTTCTGCGCGAGTTCGTCGGTGGCCAGTTTGGTGCGTGCGAAAACGATCATGGCATCGAACGGCTCGACTTCCAGGATGCGGGTCAGCGCGTCCAGCTTGTGCATGCCGGAAACCTGCCAATAGCGCTGGCGGATGTTGTCGGCGGTGCGGGTCTTGGATTCGATCTGGATTTCGACCGGGTTCTTCAGGTATTTCTGCGCGATGCGCCGGATGGCCGACGGCATGGTGGCCGAGAACAGGGCGACCTGGCGGGTTTCCGGCGAACGCTTGATGATGTTTTCGACGTCGTCGATGAAACCCATGCGCAGCATTTCGTCGGCTTCATCCAGCACCAGGGTTTTCAGCTGCGACAGATCCAGCGAATTCTTTTCCAGATGGTCGATGACCCGGCCGGGCGTGCCGACGATGACCTGTACGCCGCGGCGCAGGGCCGACAGCTGCGGGCCATAGCTTTGGCCGCCGTAAATCGGCAGGACATGGAAGTTCGGCAGGTGTTCGGCGTATTTCTGGAACGCTTCGGCGACCTGGATGGCCAGTTCGCGGGTCGGTGC
>DATMWF010000121.1:0-9473 GCA_035562675.1 Arenimonas sp.
GCCACGACCTGAACCGGTTCCTGCCGACATTGGGATCCATCGCCTCCATCTCGCCGTTGCTGGGCCTGCTCGGCACGGTGATCGGCATGATCCAGATGTTCCTGACCATCCTCACCACCGGCGTCGGCGACGCCAACCAACTGGCCGGCGGCATAGGCCAGGCCCTGATCTCCACGGCGGCCGGCCTGTGCGTCGCCATCCCCGCGCTGATGCTGCACCGGTATTTCAGGGGCAAGGTGACCGGCTATGTCGTTGAAATGGAAAAGGCCGCCATGAACCTGCTCGATGTGCTTGAAGCGAACCAGGCGGAATAAGGGCCTGTATGCGTTTTGATACGTCCAGCAGCGAAGACGACGTCGAGATCAACCTGACCGCTCTCATCGACGTGGTGTTCACCCTGATCATTTTTTTCGTGGTGACCACCAGTTTCAACAACCGCTCCGCGCTGAAAATCACCCTGCCCAGCAGCGAGGCCAGCCAGACATCGCCGCAGACCAAGCCGTTGCTGATCCTGATCGACAAGGCGGGGAATTATTACGTCGGTGAAACCGCCCTGGTCCGCAATGACCTGAGCAGCCTGAAGGAAGCCATCAGCCAGCAGGCCGGTACCGACAAGGAGCGCACCATCGTGATCCAGGCCGATGCCAAAACCAGCCATCAATCGGTCATCACCGCCATGGATGCCATAGGCCAGCTCGGTTTCTCACGCCTTTCGATCGCGACCGCGCCGGAGAAAAAGGGTGAGTGACGGGCCCGACAGCCAGAGTGCCTGGCTGATCTACCGCCGTTTGCTGGGTTTCGCCAAACCTTACAAGGCGTTTTTGGGCCTGGCGGCCGTTGGCATGGTCATCGAAGCGCTGTCAGCCGGCGCGTTCACGGCCCTCATGAAACCGATGGTCAACGAAACTTTCGTGGCCAGGAATCCGGAAGTCCGCTGGGTGCTGCCTTTGTCCATTCTCGGGCTGTTCGTGCTGCGCGGCGTGGCTACGTTCGTCACCGATTACGGCATGGCGAGAACCGGCCGCAGCGTGGTGCTCGACCTTCGGCAGCTGGTGCTCAGCAAGTTCCTGAGGATGCCGAGCGCGGACTTCGACCAGGAGCCGGTGCCAAGCCTGGTCAGCCGTCTGAATTACGATACCGATCAGGTCGCCCAGGCCACCAGCGAAGCCATCAAGATATCGATAACCGACACGCTGACCATCCTGGTCATGCTGGCGGTGATGCTGATGCAGAGCGTCAAGGTGACCTTGGCGGTATTGATCATCTCGCCGGTCATCGGGCTGATTTCATCCAAGGTAGGCAAGCGCTACCGCAACATCAACCGTGGCATCCAGGCCGGTGTCGGCAGGATGGCGCAGGCCGCCGAGGAATCGCTGTCGGCGCATCAGGAAGTGAAGATCTACGGCATGCAGGACGCCGAGCAGGAGCGTTACGCGGCTTTGGCGCGCAACAATCTCCGGCTTCACATGAAGGTTGAATCCACGCGTGCCAGCGCATCGTCGGTCGTGCAGGTGCTTGCCGCCACGGCCTTGGCGGTGATCCTCCTGGTGGCGGGCTATGAGTCGATGCAGGGCAGGATGTCGGCCGGCGCGTTCGTCACCCTGATGACCTCGATGATGGTGCTTCTGCCTTCCCTGAAACGCATCACCAACGTGCAGAGCATCATCCAGCGCGGTGTGGCGGCCAGCGAACGCCTGTTCGGCATCCTGGACAGGGACGACGAGCCGGATAACGGCACATACCGGCTCGAGCGAGCCAAGGGTGAAATCCGCTTCCAGAACGTTTCCGTGCAGTACCATGCCCAGGGAAAGCCGGCTTTGCAGGATGTCTCTTTCACGGCCAAGCCCGGAACGGTGACGGCCATCGTCGGGCGTTCCGGGAGCGGAAAGTCCACCTTGATCCGGTTGATTCCCCGTTTTTACGAGCCGAGCGCGGGTAACGTGCTGCTCGACGGCGTGGATCTCAGGGAGTTCAGGCTGGCGAACCTGCGTGAGCAGATCGCATTGGTCGGCCAGCAGGTCATCCTGTTCGATGACTCGATCCTGGCCAATGTGCGATTCGGCAAGGCCGGCGCCAGTGAGCTGGAGGTCTGGAACGCCCTGCGCGCGGCCAATGCCGAGGAATTCGTCATCAAGCTGCCCGAGGGCATCCACACGAAAATCGGCGAGCGCGGCGGTCGTCTCAGCGGCGGCCAGAAGCAGCGTCTGGCGATCGCCCGCGCGATCTTGAAGGATGCACCGATCCTTATCCTCGACGAGGCCACCGCCGCCTTGGACAATGAATCCGAACGCTTGGTGCAGGAGGCCCTGGCGCACCTGATTCCGGACCGCACCACGCTGATCATCGCGCACCGCCTTTCCACCGTCGAACATGCCGACCAGGTGCTGGTGCTTGACGAAGGCCGTCTGGCGGAGTGCGGTACGCACCGCGAACTGCTGGCGCGCGGAGGCCTTTACAGCCATCTGCATCAAATGCAGTTCCGGGAATCGGATGGCGCCTGATGCGCGCTATTGAGTCCTGGCTCAACGGCATCTGGTATGGCGGAATCAGCCCACCGTGGCTGCTGAGACTGCTTTCAGGAATCTACGCGTCCGCGCTGAAATGGCGCCGGCCGGCCAATACCGATGCCTTGGGTGCGCCGGTCGTCGTGGTCGGCAATTTCACCGCCGGGGGCACCGGCAAGACGCCGCTGATCATCGCCTTGGTGACGCGGCTCCAGGCCCAGGGATTCAGGCCCGGTGTGGTCAGCCGAGGTTATGGACGTAAAACCAGGCTGGCGCTCTCGGTCGATGCCGGCAGCAGCGCGGATTCCTGCGGTGATGAGCCGTACTTGATCGCCTTGCGTACCCAGGTGCCCGTACGTGTCGATGCCAATCGCCGTGCCGCGGCGCAATACCTGATAGGGCAGGGTTGCGACATCATCGTGTCGGATGACGGAATGCAGCACCGCGGACTGCCGAGAACGGTTGAAATCGAGGTCTTCGACGCCGCACGCGGCTATGGCAACGGCCGCCTTCTGCCGGCCGGCCCATTGCGCGAGGCGCTGCGTCCGGTCGATATCCGGGTAGGCAACGGATTGGCCGGCGATGGCGCCGATGCCTTCGCCATGCGCTTGCAATTAGGGCAGTGCTACCGCCTGAATACGGGAGAGCGCAGCGCGTTGGAGGCGTTCCGGGAGTCCGAAGTGCAGGCTGTCGCAGGCATCGGTAACCCGCAGCGGTTTTTCGATGCGCTTGCCGCATGCGGACTAGCGGTCAGGGCGCACCCCTTTCCGGACCACCATCGTTTCACGCCGGATGACCTGCCGGACCAGGGGCCTGTCATGATGACCGAGAAAGATGCCGTAAAATGCCAGGCAATACGCCGTGACGACGTCTGGGTGGTACCGGTGGATGCCGTGCTCTCCGACGCCTTCATGGATACGTTGCATCAGTGTTTACGCAAGACCCGGAGTGATACATGACCGATTTCATCGTAGCCATACCCGCACGTTTCGCTTCGACGCGGCTGCCCGGCAAGCCGTTATCCCTGATCGGCGGCAAGGCGATGATCCAGCACGTGGCCGAACGCGCCCTGGCCGCCGGCGCCAGGCAGGTCGTCATCGCGACCGACGACGAACGCATCGTGCAGGCTGTCGACCTAGGCTCCGTCCAGGTTGTGATGACTTCGGCCGAGCACCAGTCGGGAACCGACCGCTTGGCCGAATGCGCCGACCGGCTGGCATGGCCTGACCGTCAGATCGTGGTGAACCTGCAGGGCGATGAGCCGTTTGCGCCGGTGGCCGGCATCAGGCAGGTCGCCGAGCTGCTGGCCTCGTCCTTGAATCCGATGGCCACGTTATCGCGGCCGATCCTGAGCGAGGAACAGTTCCATGATCCGAATGCCGTGAAAGTGGTGCGGGATGTCCATGGCAACGCGCTGTATTTCAGCCGCGCCCCGATTCCCTGGCCGCGTGCCGGCGGCCAGGGGTCCAGCGCCCTTGCCCAGCGGCATATCGGCATTTATGCTTACCGTTCGGCGTTTCTCAAGCAGTTCAGCCGGTTGCCGGCCAGTTCACTTGAACTATGTGAATCCCTGGAGCAGCTCAGGGCCTTGGAGAACGGGTTCCCCATCGCCATCGACGAGTCATCGGCCGAGTTTCCCGCCGGTGTCGACACGCCGGATGACCTGGATCGCGCCAATGCCCTCTGGCATCGCATGCAAAGCGGCTTAACGGCGTAGAATTGTCAATGGAACGCTGGAGCAGGGAGCATAGGAGCATGCAATACTCATGAAAATGGCAATCGAATTAAGCCCGAAACTGGAGTGGCTGAACGCCGATCCGCAATCGATATCGGCCCATCAGGGCCGCGTCGTCGCGCTGCTGTTCTGGAACGCCTCGTCGGTCTATTGCCATAATGCCCTGTCAGACATGTTCCAGCTGCAGCGGAAGCATCCGGACAACCTTTCCGTGCTCACCATCCATTTGCCCAAATTCGCCGCGGAGCTTGAACAGCGGACCCTGCTGGATGCCATCAACCGGCTGGACATCCATCTGCCGGTCGCCAATGACACGCAGTGGACCGCCTGGCAGCACTACGATATCCAGTCCTGGCCGACCGTCGTGCTCATCGATGCCAAAGGCGCGATCGCCGGTGAGTTCGCCGGCGACGACCGCAGGAAGGACATCGAATCCAGACTGGCTGAATTGATGGAGGGAATGCCGGATATTCCGAAACAGAAGCCGAAAACCCTGCAGGCGAAACCCAAACCCAAAGTATTCGGCGCCCTGCACAGCCCATGCGGCCTGCTGATCCACAATAACCTGCTGTATATCGCCGATACCGGCCACAACCGGGTACTGGAATGCACGTTCGACGGGCAGGTAAAACGTGTGTTCGGCAATGGCCTTCCGCTTTACCTGGATGGCGCGTCCATCGAAGCCAGCTTCAACCGGCCGATGGCGATGGGGGTCGCCCGGGAATTCCTGTATGTCGCCGACACCGGCAATCATGCGATACGCAGGGTCCGCTTGATGGACGGTTACATCGATTCCATCCTCGGCAACGGCAAACCGGGCCGGACTGAAGACAGAACCGTCGGGATTTTCCACGACGTGCAGCTGAACAACCCGAGCTCGGTCAGCGTGGACCAGGACATCCTGGTGGTTGCCGACAGCGGCAACAACCGCCTGTGCATGTTCAACCTGGCTACCCAGGGTTTCTCATCGTTGGTCGGCAGCGGTTCGCTGGGAATTGTCGACGGTACCGGAAAACGTGCCGAAATGGCGCATCCGCTGTCGCTATCGGGCAGTAAAAACTATCTCTATGTCGTCGAGGGCAGCTCGTCATCGATCCGGACCGCCGCGGTGCCGGAAGGACGCGTCAATACGCTGATCGGGCATGGCCTTTACCAATACGGCAAGGAGGACGGCCTGCGTAAATCAGCCGCCCTGCAGCATCCGAGCGCCATCGCCGTCGATGAAAAACGCGGCGTGGTCTGGGTGGCCGATTCCTACAACCATAAGATCCGCTCGTTCAACATCAACAGCAGCACGCTGTCGACCGTCCCCATCACCCAGCCGTTGCTGAACCCCTGCGCGCTGGCGCTCGATGACGAGTCACTCTGGATCGCCGACAGCGCGAGCAGCCAGATCCACCGTTACTTCCTCGAGACCGAATATCTTTCACGCATCACCATCCAGATGCCCTGAATTCGATGATGGACGGCCCGCAGGAACAGGCGTTTGACGGCAAACGGTTCGTACAGGACCTGTCCAGCGCGCCCGGCGTTTACCGCATGCTCGGAGAGGACGATGCCGTTCTGTACGTCGGCAAGGCCGGCAATCTGAAGAAACGCGTGGCCAGCTATTTCCGTGACGACCATCCTTCGCGCAGGATCAGCGTGATGGTCAAGCAGATCAAGCGCATGGAAGCCACCGTGACCCGCACCGAAGCGGAGGCGCTGATACTCGAAAACCAGCTGATCAAATCCCTCAAGCCGCGTTACAACATCCTGCTGCGCGATGACAAAAGCTATCCCTATATCGTCATCACCGACGAGACCTGGCCCAGGATCGCTTTTCACCGCGGGCCACGTACCATCGCCGGGCGGTATTTCGGTCCGTATCCCAGCGTTCTGGCCGTGCGCGACACCATGGACCTGATGCAGAAGATATTCCGCCTGCGGACCTGCGAGAACGCGGTGTTCCGCAACCGGTCACGGCCATGCCTGCAGCACCAGATCGGACGCTGTACCGCACCTTGCGTCGGCTTCATCAGTCCGCGCGATTACGATGAAAGCATCAAGCGCGCCTCCATGTTCCTGCAGGGGCGCAGCAATGAACTGGTCGATGAGCTGACCCGCAACATGGATGCCGCCAGCCAGCGTCTCGCGTTCGAGCAGGCGGCCGCGTTGCGCGACACCATCGCCAGCATCCGTAAAGTGCAGGCCAAACAGTATGTCGAAGGCGATCAGGTCGACATGGATGTTCTGGCCGTGGCCATGGAGGGCAGTACGGCCTGCGTGCTGTGCCTCAGCTTCCGCAACGGCCTGAGCTACGGTACGCGTGCCTACTTCCCGAAATGCCACGGCATGGAATCCCCGGAAGAGGTCCTGTCGGCGTTCATCAGCCAGTTCTACCTCGAGCGCACGCCGCCCAAGGAGCTCATCGTGAGCCATCCGGTCGAGGACCAGGACCTGCTGCAGTCGGTGCTGTCCGAGATCGGCAAGCGCAAGGTCGAGATCAAGCCCAATGTCCGCGGTGAACGTGCGCGGTTCCTGGACATGGCCAAACATAACGCCCAGCTGGCTCTCGCGACCGAACGCCACGGCAAGCAGGCCCAGCAGCAGCGGCTTGTGGCGCTGCAGAAACTGCTCGGCCTGGACAGCCCGCCGCAGCGTATCGAGTGCTTCGACATCTCCCATACGCAGGGCGAGGCGACGGTGGCATCCAACGTGGTGTTCAACGAAGAGGGTGCGGTGCCGGGCCAGTACCGTCGGTTCAACATCACCGACATCACCCCCGGCGACGATTACGCCGCCATGCACCAGGCCCTGACGCGCCGTTTCAAGCGCGCGCTGGAGCAGGGTGTCACGCCTGACGTGCTGCTGATCGACGGCGGCGAAGGCCAGTTGACGCAGGCCCGCGACGTGTTGTCCACGCTGGGCATCGGTTCGGTCTGCCTGGTCGGTGTGGCGAAAGGACCGGAACGCAAGGCCGGCGAGGAGACGATCATCCTGCCCGACGGGCGCCACCTCAAGCCGGGTGTCGACTCACAGGCGTTGCAGCTGATCCAGCAGGTCCGTGATGAAGCGCATCGCTTCGCGATTACGGGGCACCGGGGCAGAAGACAAAAAGCGCGCGATACGAGTACACTAGAAAGCATCGATGGCATCGGCGCGAAACGCCGGGCCGGGTTATTGAAGCATTTTGGCGGATTGGCCGGTTTGAAAGGGGCAGGGGTGGAAGAAATAGCGCGGGTTGAAGGGATTAACCAAGCCCTTGCCGAACGGATTTACGCCAGCCTGCACGGCATCGATCTGGTGCCCTGATGGCTATTACCATACCGACCTGGCTGACCATTTTCCGTATCCTGACGATTCCGGTCATGGTCGCCACGTTCTATTGGGACCACCCCAAAAGCCATTACATCACCACCACCGTTTTCGTCCTCGGGGCGCTGACCGACATATTGGACGGTTGGGTGGCCCGCCGGTTCAACATGGGTTCCGATTTCGGCGCATTCCTCGATCCGGTGGCCGACAAGCTGGCGGTTGCCATCACGTTGTTCCTTATCGTCGAGCGCCACCATACGCCATACATGGCGCTGCTCGCGGCCATCATCGTCGGACGCGAAATAACCATCTCCGCGTTGCGTGAATGGATGGCGCAGATGGGTGCCCATGGCTTGGTCAAAGTGGCCGGCTTGGGCAAGATCAAGACCATTTTCCAGATGGTGGCGTTGGGCTGTCTGCTGTTCCAGGAAAACCTTTTCGGACTGCCTATCTTCCTCATCGGTCAGGGTTTGCTGACGCTGGCCGCGGCCTTGACGCTTTGGTCGGGCATGGATTACCTGCGTGCCGCCTGGCCGAGCATGCAAAAGTGAATTTTCTGTTCATTCCTGCTTGACAATAAATGCCTGAAAATTGATAATAGTCATCTCCCGCGGGAATAGCTCAGTTGGTAGAGCACGACCTTGCCAAGGTCGGGGTCGCGAGTTCGAGTCTCGTTTCCCGCTCCAGATTTGAAAACCTCGGTTCGCCGAGGTTTTTATTTTTGAGATAGGACATATATACTGTCCGGAATGTTCCAATCCAGATCACCGGCCTGGTGGTAGAGTGGTTATGCAGCGGCCTGCAAAGCCGTGTACGCCGGTTCAATTCCGGCCCAGGCCTCCATTTGACCTAGCCTTCCTGCCCTGGTGGCGAAATTGGTAGACGCATGGGACTTAAAATCCCCCGGTAGTGATACCGTGCCGGTTCGAGTCCGGCCCGGGGCACCAACAACCTCCCTCGCGGAGGTTTTTTGTTGTCCTTGATATTTAACCTTGATAATATTAGATTAAACTAATATAATGAGCGGACGCCTATTCCTCAGGGACCAGCCGATGCCCGGAACGCTCCTGATTGAAGCCTTTTACGAGCCCGCGACCTTCACCTTCAGCTATCTGGTGATGGACACGGCCAGCCGCGCCGCCGCGGTCATCGACAGCGTGCTGGATTTCGACACGAAATCCGGCCGGACGCGGACCGATTCCGCGGATCATCTACTGGCCAGAGCCAGACAGCTTCAGGCTGACGTGCTGTGGCATCTGGAAACGCATGTGCATGCCGATCATCTCTCGGCGGCGCCGTATCTGATGCGGCAGCTGGGCGGCCAGACCGTCATCGGCGCCGACATACGGCATGTGCAGCAGGTGTTCGGCAAGCTGTTCAACCTGGGTGATGCGTTCAAACGGGACGGCAGCCAGTTCAGCCGGCTGATCAGCGACGGCGAAACCCTGCCGCTGGGCCGGTTCAACATCCGCGCGATGCATACACCGGGCCATACGCCGGCGTGTATGACCTACCTGATCGATGACGGCGAGCGACTGCATGCATTCGTCGGGGATACGCTGTTCATGCCGGACTACGGAACCGCCCGCTGCGACTTTCCCGGCGGCAGCGCGCAGACTCTCTATGCATCCATACATAAAGTGCTGGACCTGCCCGACAACACACAGCTGTACATGTGCCATGACTATCCGCCGGCCGGACGAGGCGAGCAGTTCCTCAGCACCGTGAAGCTGGAACGCGAAGGCAATGTGCATGTCGGCAATGGCGTCAGCAGGGAGGCCTTTGTGGCGATGCGTGAAAAGCGCGATGCAACGCTTTCGATGCCGGCACTGCTTTTGCCCGCTGTGCAGGTCAATATGCGCGCCGGCGAATTCCCGCCGGCCGAGGACAACGGCGTGAGCTATCTGAAACTGCCGATCAATCTGCTTTGATGGCTT
>DATMWF010000122.1:0-14908 GCA_035562675.1 Arenimonas sp.
ACAACTGGGCTCACGCGGTCAGATTCAGGCAGATCGTACGGAGCTGTTTCGCCGCATGGTTTTTAACATATTGGTATCCAACGACGACGACCACTTACGTAACCATGCTTTCCTCTATGAAAGTGAATCACAAGGCTGGCGACTGAGTCCTCTCTATGATGTGGTACCGCGCCCAGCGGCAAGCCAAGAACGTTTCCTGCACTTAGGTGTTGGGCAGAAAGGCCGAGCATCTACACTGGACAATGCGCTTTCGGGTTGTGCACAGTTCGGTCTTTCCTCTGCCGAAGCAGCAGTATTGATCGATCATATTGTGCGGGTCGTTCGCGAATGGAAGGGATGCTTTGAAGCCTTTGCGGTGCCAGGGGTGCAGATTGACAAAGTCAGCACTGCCTTTCGCCAATCTTCAGAAATCGGCATGATGACCGTGGAGCGCTTTCTTTAGAGCATTAGTTGGTACATAGGTCCAAAAAGGGATTCGGGCAAAGTTGGTACATCGTGTACCAACTTTGGACTAATGCCCAGAAAATTGCAGGTTATGACTTACGGCACATGACCCAGCTTCATTGGTGTTATACATTAGTAACACACCAACCAACCGGAGCTCGCCATGTACAACGCAACCAACAACGCAAATACCGCCACCGCCGCCAAATCCGAACACGCCCCCGTGCACCTGAATGACCGCTACCGTCCCCGCGACCTCGGCATCGGCTACGGCAAAAGCAGCGGTTACGCCAGCAACCGCCGCTACGCCAACACCGCCGCCGTCAGCCTGGTGCGCGTGCGCTGAGCAAAAACGGCCCCGAAGGGCCGTTGAATGTCTTGCCGATGGCCAACGCCATCAAAGCTCGTACGCGCTTTCGCCGTGTGAGGTGATATCCAGCCCTTCACGCTCGGCATCTTCGCTGACCCGCAGACCGACCGTATATTTGACCAGCAGGAACGCCGCCAGTGAAACCACGCCCGACAGCACGACGGTGATCAGCACGCCCTGTGCCTGGATGCCGACCTGCGACGCGATGGAATACTCGGGCAGCGCGGTTTCGGTGACGTAATCCCAGAGGCCGGCGCCTCCCAGGCTCGGTGCCGCGAACACGCCGGTCAGCAACGCACCGGTGATGCCGCCCACGCCATGCACGCCGAACACATCCAGGCTGTCATCGGCCTGCAGCAGTTTCTTCAGGCCGGTCACGCCCCACAGGCAGACCACGCCGGCAATGGCGCCGATGGCCAGTGCGCCGAGTATGCCGACCAATCCCGCGGCCGGGGTGATCGCCACCAAACCGGCGACCGCGCCCGAGGCACCGCCCAGCATCGAAGGCCTGCCTTTGTGCAGCCACTCGACCAAGGTCCAGCTCAGCACCGCCGCGGCCGTCGCCAAGAAGGTGTTGACGAAGGCCAGCGCGGCCACGCCATTGGCTTCCAGGGCCGAGCCGGCGTTGAAGCCGAACCAGCCGAACCACAGGATCGATGCGCCGACCATGGTCTGGGTCAGGTTATGCGGCTTGATCGCTTCCTTGCGGTAACCCACGCGCTTGCCGATCACATAGGCGCCGACCAGGCCGGCCACCGCGGCATTGATGTGCACCACGGTGCCGCCGGCGAAATCCAGCGCGCCCTTGGCCCACAGGTAGCCCGACTTGGCGAGCACGCCGTCGACCGCGGCGGCGTCGGTGAACGCATCCGGGCCCGGGAAGAACCAGACCATGTGCGCCATCGGCAGATAGGCGAAAGTGAACCAGATCACCGTGAACAGCAGCACGCCGGCGAACTTCACGCGCTCGGCGAACGCGCCGACGATCAGCGCGCAGGTGATGCAGGCGAATGCGCCCTGGAACACGAAGAACGCCAGTTCCGGAATGTACACGCCTTTGGTGAAGGTGGCGGCCAGGCTGCTGTTGATGCCCTGCGCCCACAACCGGTCGAAACCGCCGATGAACGCCGAGCCTTCGGTGAACGCCAGGCTGTAGCCGTAAAGGGCCCAGAGCACGGCCACCAGCGAGAACACCGCCAGGGTCTGCATCAGGATCGACAGCACGTTTTTGCTGCGCACCAGGCCGCCGTAGAACAGGGCCAGGCCCGGCAAGGTCATGAAAATGACCATCGCCGAACACACCAGGATCCAGGCGGTGTCGCCTTTGTCGGCCGACGGTGCGGGTGCGGGCGCCGCATCCGAAGCGGCTGCTGGTTCCGTCGCCTCAGCGCTCGGCGCGGGACCTTCCGGTTCCGGAACCGGTGCGGCTTCCTGCAGCGCGGCGGTAACCGGCTGCGCGGCATCCTGCGCCACGGCGACGGAATCGCCGGCCAGGCCGATGAAAGCCAGGGCGGTGAACAACGCGAGTGATTTCCACCCAGAGAAAAAACGAGTCTTCATGCGGTGACCTCCGAGTAGGGAATTAGAGTGCGTCGGCGTCGAGTTCGCCGGTGCGGATGCGGATGACCTGATCGATGGTGGCCACGAAAATCTTGCCGTCGCCGACCTTGCCGGTTCCGGCCGAGGTCTGGATGGCCTCGATCACCGTATCCAGCTGGTCATCGGTGACCACGGTCTCGATCTTGATCTTGGGCAGGAAATCGACCACGTATTCGGCGCCGCGGTACAGCTCGGTATGGCCCTTCTGGCGGCCGAAGCCCTTGACTTCGGTGACCGTGATGCCGGATACGTTCTGCAGCGACAGGGCCTCGCGGACCTCGTCGAGCTTGAACGGCCGGATGATGGCGGTGACTAGTTTCATAGGCGCTCCCTGTGGGTTGGTTGGTGCGGAAAAAGCGACGCCGGGAATTCCCGGCGTCGTGGTGAAGCATCAGAGCTGGTAGTACATCGCGTATTCCAGCGGGTGGGTGGCGGCCCGGAACTTGGTGACCTCGCCCATCTTCAGGGCGATGTAGCCGTCGATGAAATCATCGCTGAACACGCCGCCGGCTTTCAGGAACTCGCGGTCGTTGTCGAGCGCGTCCAGGGCCTGGTCCAGGCTGTGGCAGACGGTCGGGATGTTCTTTTCCTCTTCCGGCGGCAGGTCGTACAGGTCCTTGTTGGACGGTTCACCCGGGTCGATCTGGTTCTTGATGCCGTCCAGGCCGGCCATCATCAGTGCCGAGAAGATCAGGTAGCCGGAGTTCATCGGATCCGGGAAGCGGATTTCGATGCGGCGCGCCTTCGGATTGGCCACGTACGGGATGCGGCAGGAGGCCGAGCGGTTGCTGGCCGAATAGGCCAGCATCACCGGCGCTTCGTAACCCGGCACCAGGCGCTTGTAGCTGTTGGTGGTCGAGTTGGCGAACGCGTTGATGGCGCGCGCATGCTTGAAGATGCCGCCGATGTACCACAGCGCGGTCTGGCTCAGGCCGCCGTAGCCGTCGCCGGAGAACAGGTTGACGCCGGCCTTGGCCAGCGACTGGTGCACGTGCATGCCGGAGCCGTTGTCGCCGACCAGCGGTTTAGGCATGAAGGTGGCGGTCTTGCCGTTGCGGTGCGCGACGTTCTTGACGATGTATTTCAGCATCAGCAGTTCGTCGGCCTTGGCCACCAGGGTGTTGAACTTGGTGCCGATCTCGCACTGGCCGGCATTGGCCACTTCGTGGTGGTGCACTTCCACTTCCTGGCCGGCGGCCATCAGTTCCTTGCACATCTCGGCGCGGATGTCGTGCAGCTGGTCGGTGGGCGCGACCGGGAAATAGCCGCCCTTCAGACCCGGACGGTAGCCGGTGTTGCCGCCTTCGTATTTCTTCTTGCTGTTCCAGTGCGCTTCCTCGGAATCCACTTCGAAGAAGGTGTTGCCCATTTCGTTGTTCCAGCGCACGGAATCGAAGATGAAGAATTCAGGCTCCGGACCGAAGAACGCCTGGTCGGCGATGCCGCTGGCTTTCAGGTAGGCTTCGGCGCGCTTGGCGACGCCGCGCGGATCGCGGCCATAGGCCTGCATGGTGGCCGGATCGAGGATGTCGCAGACCATGATCAGGGTCGGGTCGGCGGTGAACGGGTCAAGCACGGCGGTGGAGGCGTCCGGCAGCAGGATCATGTCGGATTCGTTGATGCCCTTCCAGCCGGCGATCGACGAGCCGTCGAACATCTTGCCGTCTTCGAACAGGGCCGGCTCCACGATCGAGACCGGGAAGCTCACGTGGTGCTGCACGCCGCGCAGGTCGGCGAAGCGCAGGTCGACGAATTCGATGGCGTTGTCTTTGATCAGTTTCAGTACGTTATCGTAGGACATAAAAAATTACTCTAGGTTGTGGGAACACTAGTAGTAATGCAAGAACCGTGCCAAGTACCCGGCAAACGGTATCTGCTTGTTTTATCTCTTTTTATAGGTTCTACGCGATCGGGCTGTTTGCACTACTTTGGTGCGATATTGCCGATTTGGGCTGTTTTGGTGCAGCCAGACGCTCAGACAGCGGGTTTGCCGATCTGCCTGACACGGTGCAGGCACCACAGCAGACACACCGCCAAGGCCACGATGGCGACGATCAGGAAATGCGCGGGGGTATTGCTTGCATGCGAACGGGTCATGGCGCTGGCCGGTCTCAGGGAAGAAAGGTGCCGCCGGCCTTGCGGCCGGCGGCGTAACGCTTGGTGGCTATCCTTAGCCCAGATCCGAAGACCTGCCAAGGCGTCGGGTTAATTGTAGGAAAACCGAAACGGGATTCCTACAAGAATTTTTCTTAGTCTGCCCCGGAATGATGACAATCCTGTGACAAAACCGGATGGAACTGCGCGTTGCCCATATAATGGGGCGAACACTCCAGCGAACCCCTCCATGCAAGACCTCATCAATGCGTTGATCTTCGGCATCATCGAAGGCATCACCGAGTTCCTCCCCATCTCCAGCACCGGCCATCTGCTCATCGCGCAGCACTGGCTCGGCGCCAAATCGGAATTGTTCAACATAGGCATCCAGGCCGGCGCCATCCTGGCGGTCACCCTGATTTACCGGAAACGCCTGTGGCAGCTCGCGACCGGCCTGCAGGATGCCCAGAACCGCGACTATGCGCTGAAATTATCGGTCGCGTTCCTGATCACCGCCGTCCTGGGGTTCGTGGCAAGCCAGCTCGGCCTGAGCCTGCCGGACAGCGTGCAGCCGGTGGCATGGGCGTTGGTGCTCGGCGCCTTGCTGATGTTCTGGGCCGAACACAAGACCGGGCTGAACGACGCCGAGACCGCCATCACCTGGAAAGTCGCTATCGCGGTCGGCCTGGCGCAGGTGGTGGCGGCGGTGTTTCCCGGCACCTCGCGGTCGGCCGCGACCATTTTCGCGGCGATGATGTTCGGCACCCGCAACCGCGGCGCGGCCACCGAGTTCGCGTTCCTGGTCGGCATCCCGACCATGTACGCCGCCAGCGGCTATGCGTTGCTGAAGGAGCTCAGCGCTGGCGCCGACGAAAACTGGAATGCCTTCGCGGTCGGCTTCATCGCCTCGACCGTGACCGCCTTCATCGCGGTGAAATGGCTGCTGAAATACATCCAGACGCACCGCTTCACCGGCTTCGCCTGGTACCGCATCGCGCTGGGCGGCGCCTTGATCCTGCTGGTGGACTGAGCCTCAGGCTTCCGGATAGCCCAGCCGCACCGCGACCGGTGTCAGCATCGCGAAAGCCTCGCCATAGGCATCGCGGTAATGGCGCCAGTGCCCGGCCGGGAACTGGTTGGCCATGCCGCCGAGGGCCAGAATCGGCCGGGCCAGTGCATCGGCGTCTGGCGCTGCGTCCAGCCCCAGGGCCTGCTGCAGCTGCACGCCGATTGCGTCGGCCTGGGTATCCAATGCGTCGATCATCACCACATGCACGGCCTGCGGCCCGTTATCCACGGTGTCTGCGACGGCGCGGTACGACAGCTCCAGCCAGCGCGCCGATTCCAGCGCGTCGGGAAGGAGTCCGTAGCCCTGGGCACTGCCGAACACCGTCCAGTTCAGGAAGGCGTCGCGTGGATCGACCAGCAAGGCCAGCAGTTCGGTGCCCGGCAACGCGGCGGCGGTATAGGCGTCCCACTGCGGAAGCCAGTCCACGGCGTCTTCGGCGGCAACGTCCAGGGAAGCCAGGCCTGACAGCCATTTCGCGGCGGAACCCGCTTCCGGCGTGCCCGGCAGGGCACGGAAAGGACCAAAGCCGTCCTGGCGGCCCGGCAGGAAGACATTGCGGTCGATCAGCAGGCGCTTGCCCAGCAAAGGCCCCAACGCGTTGAATATGCGCTCCACCCGTGCGCCGGCCGGCGCCCACAGCAGCCGGCCCTGCAAGGCGTCCGCTTCAGGCACATGGTCGGCGGGCATCGGCAGCGGCAGCGGCTTGGCGGCGATCAGGATCGACGACATCAGGCGGAAGGCATCGGCGGCGGCGGCGTACTGGCCCAGCCGGTCGTGGATGATGCCGAGCCAGGCCAGGATCATGCGCTGCGCATCGGTGTTGCGGGCCTTGGCGACCAGGCCTTCGGCGCGCTTGAGCGCCAGCGACGGGTTGTCGCGTATTTCCTGGCGAAGCTTGATGAACTGGGAGGCGGCGAAGGACTCGGCCTGCGCCAAGGCCTTGTCGGCCTCGCTGCCGGCGGCGGCGAATTCACCGACATGCTCCAGAAATGACGCGAAGGTATCGTGGGCCAGGCCGCTGTCCGGCTTCAGCATGAGCCAGCGCGCGATGACCGGGCGGGGATCGCCGTTGGCCACCGTCATCTCGAAATTGGCCAGCAGCTGCCAGAACGCGTCGTTGAGCGGGCTGCCGTCGACGGCCGCCTGCAAGGCAGACCGGGCGTCATCGTGGCGGTTGTCCTGGATCAGCCAGGTGACCAGCTGGGTCAGGAAGCCGGCGTTTTCCGGATTCTGGCCGAACAGCGCGCGGGCATCCTCGACCGCGCCGGCCAGGTCCCTGCGGTTGGCGCGCAGCTGGCCGCGCAGGAACAGGGCGTTCTGGTCCTGCGGCGCAAGCTTGAGCAGTTCGTCGGCGGTGCGTTCGGCAGTCTCGAACTGGTCCTGGTTGAGCTGGCTCTGCAACAGGCCGCGCAGCAGCACGGCGTTGCCGGGCGTCAGCGCATAGGCGCGTTTCAGGGCCTGCTCGGCGAACGCCGGCATGTTCTTGCCCAGATACGCCATGCCCAGGCTGCTCAGGGCCAGCGCATTGGACGGATTGCTCTCGGCCGCGAGGGTGAAGTACCGCAGTGCCTCGTCGAGATCGCCTTCGGCCTGCAGCACGGCGCCCTTGGCCAGCAGCACGTGGCCGTTGTCGGCGTTGACGCGCTCGACCAGGCGCAGCAGGCGCCGGGCCTCGGGGAGGTTTTTCTGCGCCAGGCCGATATGGATCAGCGCCACATACGCCTCGATCTGGTTCGGGTTCAGCGCCAGGGTATCCATCAGCCCGGATTGCGCGGCGCCCAGGTCTTGGTCGCCCAGCAGCATGACCGAACGGACCATGGCGAATTCATGGCGCTCCGGGGCCAGGCCGATGGCCGCATCGATCGCCGACAGGGCCAGATCCTTCTCGCCCAGGCCCTGATGGGACAGGGCCAGCCAGTAATGCGCCTCGGCGTCCTGCGGCGCCTGCGCCAGCAGGGCTTTGGCCAATTCGAGCGCCGCCTGGGCATCGCCGCCGCGCAACGCGCTGATAATGAGTTCGGACATAGTGAGCCTTAAAACCGTCAAAACCCTATTGTAACGCGTTCAACGCCTGCACTACGCCGTTTTTAAGCCAACGCTCGGCAAAACCCTGCAGCCGCCAGTCCTCGATGAAACCGCAATGGCCGCCATGGGCGCTGATCTCCAGCCGGACCGCGTCGGAGGCCTGCAGGCTTTGCAGGCTGGCGACCGGAATCACCGGATCGTCCTGCGCGGCCAGGATGCGGGTCGGCACGCGCAGGCCGGCAAGCACCTGGCCGGCCACCGCATAGCCCGCGAAATAGTCCTCTTCGTTGTCCCAGCCGGTGTGCTGCTCCACCAGCCACTGGGTCAGGCCGCGCATGTCGCGCTTCAGGACCTCGTCGCCGAACACGTGCGCCTGCGGGAACAGCTCACGCTTGCGGCGCAGGGATCCGCGCCATTTTTTCATGAAGTACCAGTGGTAGAACGCCGGGCCGGTTTCCAGGACCTTGAGCACGGCGGACGGGTCGACCGGCGGGCAGATGGAAAACGCCGCGTCGATCGGAACGGCCTGCGCCGGCGCGGTCAGAGCCAGCCGCAACGCGAAATTGCCGCCCAGGGAATACCCGGCGACGAAAAAATGCGCCGGGCGGAAGGTCCCGTGGACTTGGCCGGCGGCATCGATCACTTCCTGCAGGCGGTTGGAATGGAACAGGCCTTCGTTCAGGCCATGGCTCTGGCCGTGGTCGCGGAAATTCAGCGCGAACACGTCAATGCCTTCGGCCAGCAGTTCGGCGGCGCTGTGGTTGATGTAGCTGGACTGCGCGCTGCCCTCCCAGCCGTGCAGCAGCAGCACCAGGGCGTTCCGGCGGACCGCGGCGGGCGCGGCGTAGTACAGGCCGGACAGGCGGGTCTGCTCGGGCAGGTCAAGGATCATCGGCTGCGCCGCAACCCCCAGGGCCGCCAGCCGGCGCAGGCCGGCCCGCACGCGCCATGGGCTGGAACTCAGCGCCGATTGGATGTGGGCGTTCTGCAGCAGGCCGCGCGCCCGGTACGTCGACCGCTCGCTGCGCATCAGTGTGCCGCCATGACATCCACGATGCGCTGCCGGCAGGCATCGGCCATCTTGCGGCGGCCGTCTTCACCGGCCGCGACCGGCTCCAGGAAGTGCACCTCGCAGACCCGGCCCGGTTCGCCCAGCACCCGCACCAGGTTGCTGAAGAAATTTTCGCTCTTGCCGAAGGCCATCAGTTCCTGTGCGCAGCCTTTGTCGCCGTATTTGATGGCGACCGGCTGGGCCGGCTTTTCGGCCAGCACCGCCGGCTGGAAAATGCGCGCATGGAACACCCCGATGGTCTTGCCCGGCAGGGTGCGCCCTTCCGGGAACACGCCGACCGCTTGGCCGCTGTTGAGCCGCTCGAGCATCTGGTGCATGACGCCGTGCAGCGAGGCGTTGTCGCCGCGCTGGTGGTAGATGGTGCCGCTGCGCTTGGCGATGCCGCCGATGAACGGCCAGTCCTCGATCTCGGCCTTGGCCACGAAGCCCATCCAGCGCTGGCTGTGCAGCACGGTGATGTCCAGCCAGCTGACATGGTTGGCCACGAACAGCACCGGACCCGGCAAGGGCGTGCCGAAGCGCTTCATGCGCAGCCCGAAAATGCGCACCATGATGCGCGACCACAGGCCCACGCTCCATTGGTCCAGCGGCTCGCCGGACACGCTCAAACGGGCCGTCCACCGGTTCAGCAGGAGCAACAGCACCGGCAGGCCGATGAACACGTGCAGGGCCAGCAGCGGAACACGGTAGCCGTAGCGGAGCAGACGTTTCATAAGGATCCGGACAGGACGTTCAGCGGTGCCATGCGGCGGGCGCCGTTGGCCGGCCGAAAACGAAAAAAGCGCGGACCAGCCGCGCTTTTCGGCGAAAAGCCGCGCTTAACGGACACGCAGCAGGCCGGGGCGCCATGCGTTGCTGACGTAGCTGGAGCCGCCGCCGTAGCCGGAGCTGGAACCGTAGCCGCCGCCTTGGTCCAGATTGCGCCGGCGGTGCATGCGCGCGATGAGTTCCTCGCGGCGCGCCGCCAGCCAATCGGCACGGCCGGCGGTGGAGGCCGGAACGCCCCGGGCACCGGCCTGCTCTTCGCGGAATTCGCAGAATTCGGCGTAGGCGTCCAGTTCGTGCTTGAGTTCGATGGCGCTCAGTTCGATGGCGATGGCGTCATCGAAAAAGCCCAGCACCGGGATGGAATCGGGGATCAGGTCTTCGGATTCGGAAAAATACGCCATGGCGCCCTTGACCCGGGCGCGGTCGTCGGCCGGCAGGTCCCAGGCTTCGTCGGCCAGCATGGCGATCAGGGCGTCCAGCTGGTTCAGGCGCTTGGAGATGAACTCGGGCAGTTGCACCTGGCCGGCGCTGACCAGCAGGGCGCGCGCGGCGGCGGTCACTTCCTCGTCGGATTTGCCGACCGCGGCGGCCTGGGCTTTTTCCATGGCGGCCCTGAAATGCGCCAGGTCAAGATCGGAAAGCTCAAAATGGAAAGACAGCGACATGGCACACTCCGGACTCTTGTAAGTTAGTGCTACAGAGTATCGTGTTCGTAAATCAGCGTCAATGCGCCGCGGCGGCGGCTACAGGATCGGCTCAAGCCCGGCGCCGAAGGCGGTGATGATGCGGGTATAGATGGCCTTCATGCTCATGTTGACTCCGGGGAAATCCCCGACCGGCGCGGCGCAGGCTTTGAAGCGCGGATCGTCGTAGGTGACCTCGGAACATTCCGGCTTCAGCTGGTAGCTGGTGGCGTACGGCCAGGGCCAGATGTCGAACACCGGCAGCTGCTCCGAGAGCTTGCCCATGGTGTAGTTGAAATCGGCCAGCGCCGGCAGGGATCCGCGCGGCGCGATGATCCAGGCGTTGTCCTGCCGCATGTCGTGGCGGATGCTGGCAGACAGGCGGCCGGCGAACGCGGCGTCATCGACGACCAGCATGCTTTCGGTGTTGTAGTCGTCGGAACGCGGGTCGAAATTGTGGCTGCCGATCACCCCCAGGCGGTTATCGACCACCATCGACTTGGCGTGCAGGCCGACCCGCAGGCCGTCCTGGCTGAGCGGCACCGGCGGCTTGCCGTCCGGCTCGGCGTAGCCGGCATAGCCGAACAGGTTCGGCATGTCGGTCGCTTCCAGCTCCTGCTTGCCCATCCAGCCGATGGTCTGCCCGACGCGCATCGGCGCCGACCCGGGAAACGGCTTGTACTCGTAGATGCGGAAGCCCAGCTCCTTCAGGTACAGGCGCTTGTATTTGTGCGACAGCGCATACACCGGGAACGCGTCGGTGGCCGCCAGCGAGTTGGTGGACACCCAGACCCTGACCGGCTGCGCGCGCTTTTGGATGCTGCGGAAGGTCTGCCGCGCCATGCGCGACATGACCAGGTACGGGGTCTGCAGCAGCACCGTGTGCTCGGCCTGTGAAATGATCTGGTACACCGCATTGGACGCGCGCGCCCGGCTGCTGGCCTCGTCTTCGTGCTTTTCGGGCAGGTCGGCGTAAAAACCGATGTAACCGACCTGGTCCAGGCTGCCGGCCAGCGCGGCCATGACTTTTGAACCGTCCTGCGCCATGCCGGCCTGGGCATGCATGCGTTCCGAATACGGCCGGTTCGGCAGCGCCATGTCCGCGGCGCCGGCTTTGGCCTGCAGCAGCTCCCGGGCCACGTCATCCAGCTGGGTCGCGGTGACCGTGCGTTCGCTGTGCCAGAAGGCGTTGAAATTATCGCGCATCGGCAGGGTCACCGGGCCGGCCACCCACATGTCGCGGTCGCGGTAATTGTAGGACTGGCCCCAGTCGAAATAGCGGTCCTGGATGTTGCGGCCGCCGACCAGCGCCATCCGGTCGTCGACCAGCAGCAGCTTGGTGTGCATGCGCGAATTGATGTGCTTGAACTGGAACACGATGCCGGCGAAGAACTCCGCCTTGTCGGTTTTGGCCTGGTCGAACATCGGGCTGTACAGGCGCAGTTCGAAATTCCGGTGCAGCGCCGCCAGCCGGGCCTGCAGCCCGGGCCGCGCCAGGCCGTACAGCTGGTCGAGCAGCAGGCGGACCTTGACGCCGCGCCGGGCGGCGCGCACCAGGGCGTCCAGCACCAGGGTGCCGGATTCGTCCAGGTCGAAGATGAACACCTGCAGTTCGATGCTGCGCCGGGCGCTCTCGATCATGTGCAGGCGCGCCAGCAGCGCGTCCTGACCCTGGTCGAGCAGGATCACCGCATGCTTCTCGGCGCCGGGGCGCGAGCCGGCCGCGGTCCGTTCGGCCAGGGCGTACAACGGCGACGGCCGCGCGCAATGGTCGGCCGCCGCGCAGCTCAGGCTGCTGTCCTGCCGGCTTTCGGCGAACGCGCGGGCGGCCTGTTTGTGTTTTTCGGGCAGGCTGGAACAGGCGGAAACGGCCAGCACCGCCCACAGGGCAAGGAATCTAGTCATGGCTCGGCGAACTGGAGCTTGAAGCGGAAGCGCACGTCATCACGCAGGCTCCAGCGGTGGGCGGTCATCGCGAAATCGCGGCGGTCCAGTGACCCCGAGACCTCGATCGGGCAGGTGATGCCCGGCCGCCGGCAAGTACTCGGCAAGACCGTGAACAGCACCGGCCGGCTGATGGCCTTGAGGGTCAGGGTGCCTTTGATGTCACCGCCGGAGATCAGCACCTGTTCGGAGAACGGCAGCGACTGGAAATCGATGTCGGGGTGCCGGGCGGTATCCAGGAACGGTTCAGAGACCGTGGTTTTCTGCACCCAGGCGGGCCCGCCCATGACCAGCTCGCGCGCATCCAGATGCACCCGCACGCGGCGTTTCAGCCCCGGCAGGACCTCCACCTCGCCCGCGATCGACTGAAAGCGGCCCTCGGCCTTGACCGGCACCCGCAGGGTGACCTGGAACAGCGCCTGCGAGGCGCCGGCATCGATCAGCCAGCGGCTGCGCTCAGCGGCGGCCGCGTGCAGGGCGGAAACTGCCGCGATGCCGAGCAGCAGAGCGCGCACTTACGGCCACCAGAAATGTTCCATGCTGGCGATGCCCGGCTCGAAATCGGCCTGGGCGGGGATGTGCAGGACCACCAGGCCGGCGGCCGGCAGGCCGCGGAAATCGCCGGACTGCCCGGAGGTCAGCAGGGCCACCAGCTGCTCCAGGCCGGGATTGTGCCCGACCAGCATCAGCCGCGAGCATTCGATGTGTTCATCGGCGACCTGCATCAGGGTGCCGGGCGTGGCGTTGTAGATGCGTGGCTCCTGGCGCTGCTCGATGAAGCCGGTGACCTGCAGGACCTGCTCCAGGGTTTCGCGGGCGCGCCGCGCGCTGGAGCAGATGATGCGGTCGGGCAGCTGGTTGTGCGCCTTCAGCCAGGCGCCGGCCGCTTCGGCTTCGGCCAGACCCTGCCGCGACAGGGCGCGGTCGATGTCGTCCTGGCCGGCACCGGCGGATTCCGCATGGGCGTGGCGCAGCAGTATCAGTTCTCTCATCAGCTCACCTTTTTAATCCATTTGAACAGCGAAGCCCAATCGGCTTGATGGTTGCGGACCTGCTCGGAGTGGTAGTCGAACAGGGATTTGCCGAGCGCGACCATCAGCACGTAGGCCTGGGTGTCGCGCAGTTCGGCGGCCACCGGATACGGCCAGGCCTTGATCTGCGCCATGGCCTGCTGCGAGGCGCCGGTCCACGGCTTCAGGCGGTTGCCGACCAGGGCCACCGGCAGCTTGCCTTTCCTGACCCGGGCGTTGCCGGCCAGCGAATCGAGGAACGGCACGGTCGCTTCCAGGTCGATGCTGGACGGCAGCACCGGCACCAGCACCACGCTGGCGATTTCCAGGAACTCCTCGAGGTCGTCGGCCATGTCGCCGGCGGCGGCATCGACGATGACCACTTCGGTCTGGCTCGGCAGGTGTTTCTTCCAGCCTTTCCTGCTGCCGTCGACCGGCAGCACGGCGGTTTCCATGCCGGCGCGCTTCTGGCACCAGTGCGTGGACGACTTCTGCCGGTCGGCGTCGATCAATGCGGTGCGCTTGCCCTGCAGCGCGAAGTAGGCGGCCAGATTGGTGGAAATCGTCGATTTGCCGGCGCCGCCCTTGGAACTTGCCACAACAATGACCTGCATAAGCCCTCCTTCCGATAGCCTACTGTACAACGAGTTGCGGTTGCGGGCTAGGCGCAGGCGAAATCAGCGCTGGCGCCGGGTCTTCACGAATTCGAGCAGTGCCGAATTCATCCGCGTCTGCCAACCCGCGCCGGTGGCCTTGAAATAGTCCAGCACTTCCGCGCTGTAACGCACGGTGACCGCCGTTTTCAGCGGCGATTTCTGAGGACCGCGCACGCCCGGCATGCGCAATGCGCCCTTGGCCCAGAACGCCGCAACCGATTCGCCGTCATCGGCATCATAGGGACACTCAGGCTCGCGCACCGTATTGGCGCGGACGGCCGGCTTTGAACGCTTAACCGTTTTCAACGGCTTGGAAATAGGCTTTGGTTTCATGTTTCGTTCCATATCTGCAGGAAATAAGGCGGACCGAGTCGTTGCGTTCAATCCAGACCATGAACACCACCCGGCCTTTGAACCAAGCCAGACTCAACAAGCGCTGTTCACCGTGGTCCATGCACGGGTCTTCACGGGTAAGCATCGGAAAATCGAATACTGCGGCCAGCTCGGCAAAATCGATGCCGTGCCGTTGAACATTCCTGCGGCGCTTGGATTCATGCCAAGCGATCATAATCTAATTGTAGTTACGATTTGAATCATATGTCAAGCATCAGCGGTCCAGCGGGCTGATGACACCGCCCGCGCCGCGGTTCAGCACGTGCGTGTAGATCTGCGTGGTGGTGACGTCTTTGTGGCCGAGCAGTTCCTGCACGGTGCGGATGTCGGCGCCGGATTCCAGCAGATGGGTGGCGAAACAATGCCGGAAGGTATGCGGCGACACCGGCTGATGCAGCCCGGCATGGCGGGCGGCCTGGCGCACCGCGCGCTGCAGCGCGGTTTCATCGAGGTGGTGGCGTTTCTCGCGGCCGTCATACGGATCGATGCCGCGGCGCGAAGCCGGAAACAGGTATTGCCAGCCCAGGTCGAACGCGGCCCCGGAGTATTTGCGCGCCAAGGCGACCGGCATCGACACCGCGCCGAAGCCCTCGGCCCGGTCGCGGCCATGCAGGGCGCGCACTTCCTCCAGCTGGCGCTGCAGGTCCGGCTTCAGGCTGAGCGGCAGCACGGTACGCCGGTCCTTGCCACCTTTGCCGTCGCGCACGGTGATTTCGTTGCGCTCGAAACTGACGTCCTTGACGCGCAGGCGCAGGCATTCCAGCAGACGCAGCCCGGCGCC
>DATMWF010000123.1:0-3013 GCA_035562675.1 Arenimonas sp.
GATGAAGCCGACCGCATGCTGGACATGGGTTTCGAGCCCGCCATCCAGTCGATCCAGAAAGCCCTGCCCGCCAAACGGCAGACCCTGCTGTTTTCCGCCACCTTTCCCGAGCAGGTCAAGGCGCTGTCCAAAACCTACCAGAATGCGCCCAAGGAAATCCTGCTGGATACCGATACCCGTTCCGAGCACATCGAACAGCTGTTCTTCGAAGTGGCGCACACCCGCAAGAACGACGCGCTCCTGCAGCTGCTGGGGCAATTGCAGCCCGAGCAGGCGCTGGTGTTCTGCAACACCAAGATCGACTGCCAGAACGTCGAGCAGCATCTGTTGAAGGCCGGCTTCGATGCCTGTGCCCTGCATGGCGACATGGAGCAGCGTGACCGTGACGAAGCGATGGTCCGGTTCCAGAACGGCAGCGTGCGCGTGCTGGTCGCCACCGACGTGGCGGCGCGCGGACTGGATGTGTCCGATCTGCCGTTGGTGATCAGCTATGAACTGGCGCACCAGGCCGATATCCATGTGCACCGTGTCGGCCGTACTGGCCGCGCCGGCAAGGACGGGCGGGCATTGGCGTTGGTTTCCCCGAGTGAAATGGGCCGGGTCAAGGCGGTCGAGGAGCAGATGAACATGGCGGCCCATTGGCATCGCCTGGATCTCGGCACGATCAAGCTGGCTCCGCTGAAAGCGCTTTGGACCACGCTGGTGATCGACGCCGGCCGCAAGGACAAGCTGCGCCCGGGCGACATCCTCGGCGCGCTGACCGCGAAAAAACTGATTGACGGCAAGTTGGTCGGCAAGATCGCCCTGTTCGACACGCGTTCCTACGTGGCCCTGCACCACAGCGTGGCGGAAAAAGCACTGACCATGCTGAGACAGGATAAAATAAAGGGCCGTACGTTCCGTGTCCGATTATTAGGTGCTCCGCGATGACTTTCCGTCCGAAACTGGTTTTGTGCGCCATCCTGCTCACCGCGTCGCCGATGCACGCGGCCGCCGCCGCCGAGGCTGTCGTCAGGCCGGACGCCAAGGCGGCGGCCGAGCGAATGCTGCCGCCGGATAATCTGCGTCTGCCGCCGGCCGATGCCGTCCGCACGGCCAGCGGCCTGCGTTACGTCATCTTGAAGCGCGGCAAATCCAGCGCGCATCCGCTGCCGGGCAGCACGATCGTCATTGACTACATCGGATGGGATTTCCAGGGGCGGGTTTTCGACAGCTCGCTGCCGCGTCCGCAGCCGTCGCGCTTTCCCCTGTCGGGCCTGATCAAGGGCTGGCAGGAAGGCGTGCCGCTGATGAGCCCGGGCGATACGTTCCGGTTCTGGATTCCCGGCAGCCTGGCCTATGACGGCAATCCCGGCGATGACGTTCCGAAAGGCAAGCTGGTCTTCGACATCACCCTGCATTCATTTGACGGCGGCGAATAAGCCGTGTCGACCCGGGTCAATAAGTACATCTCCGATACCGGCTATTGCTCCCGCCGGGAAGCCGACCAGCTGATCACCGAGGGGCGCGTCAAGGTCAACGGCAAGGTGCCGTCGCTGACCACCCGGGTGGAAGAGGGCGACGAAGTGCTGATCGACGGCCAGGGCCTGAGGCAGCGCAGGGTCAAGCCGGGCGCGCGCAAGCATGTCTACATCGCGCTGAACAAGCCGGTCGGCATCACCTGCACCACGGACCAGACAATCAAAGGCAACATCGTCGATTTCGTCGATCATGAACAGCGCATTTTCCCGATTGGCAGGCTTGACAAGGATTCCGAAGGCCTTATCCTGCTGACCAGCAACGGCGACATCGTCAATGAACTGCTGCGCGCCGAGAACCGCAAGGAAAAGGAGTACCTGGTCGCGGTCAACAAGCAGGTGACCGATGAGTTCCTGCGCGGCATGGCCAAAGGCGTACGCCTGCACCGCGATATGACTTTGCCTTGCAAGACCCGCAAGATCGCGCCGTATGGCTTCGCCATCACGCTCACCCAGGGCTTGAACCGCCAGATCCGCCTGATGGCGGCGGCGTTCGGGTACCGCGTCACCCAGCTGCGCCGCGTGCGCATCATCAACGTCAAGCTCGGCGCCCTGAAGATCGGGCAATGGCGCAACCTCACCGATGCCGAACTGAAAGGCCTGCTGCCGGAGCGCACGGAGTGGTAAGCGCCGGCTTCATTTCCCCTTGGTCAGGCAGTTGACGTACCGCAATGGACTGGACCGGTACGCATAAATCCTGTGCTTTCCTCAGCCTGTGCGTTGTTGCCACTGTCGCGGTGCTGTCCCTTCTGGCACCTGCGGCCGCGTTGGCCGACGATACGTCGGGAACCGCATGGTTGACCGACGGGTTCAACCTGAAGGCCGCGTCGGATGACCGGCATTTCGTCATACTTTCCCCCTATACCGTGCATGTCGACGACAACGGCGGGCATGACTACGTCTGGCTGCTCGGATTTGAACGCGAACGCGCGAACGGCCAATTATTGGGTTTGGCCTACTTCTCGAACTCCTTCGGCCAACCCTGCGTGTATTACTACCCATGGGGCAGGACCTACAACGACATCGCCGGCATCGACGGGCTGTTCTTCAAATGGAACGCAGGCATCGTGTACGGGTATGTCGAACCCTACGAGGACAAGTTGCCGGTCAATTTCAACGGGTTCACGCCGGCGTTTTTCCCCAGTCTGGGATTC
Organism: Arenimonas sp.; assembly: GCA_035562675.1. Classification (GTDB taxonomy): domain Bacteria; phylum Pseudomonadota; class Gammaproteobacteria; order Xanthomonadales; family Xanthomonadaceae; genus Arenimonas. Next base: position 2,672 of record DATMWF010000123.1, read on the forward strand.
CGGACCAGGAACGATTTCCAGGCCCAGATCAACCTGTTGGGCCGCGTCGGCCTGATGCTGCAGTTTTCGGTGCCGCTTGAAGGCCCGACCGTAAAATAGGCCACAACGGGTGCGTGCCGTTCCGGTATGGGCTCACGCACCAGCGACCCAGCTCGATGCCAATGCCCCGATGCAGGCCAGGATCAGCGTGATGCTTATCCAACTGGCGAACAGCGACGCCCTGCCGATTCGCGCCGCGCCCATGATGTCCGGATTGCCTGCCAGCAAGGTCAATGCGACCACATGCAGCGGCAGCATCACCGCATTGACCACCTGGCTGGTGTAAATCAACGGAATCAGCGG
>DATMWF010000124.1:0-4166 GCA_035562675.1 Arenimonas sp.
GGGCGGAAGAATGCCGGATTGGCGCTTACCGCACGGTCGAAGGCGGGAATGCTGTCCTTGAACCGTTCCTGTTTGCTCAGTATCTGGCCCTTCATCTCCCAGAACAGGGTTTCCCTGGGCTGCAATGCAATGGCTCTTTCGCTGAGCGCCAAGGCCTGCTGGTAATTTTTCGCGTTGTAGGCGACCATCGAATCTTTCAGCTGTTGGTAGGCCTGTTTGTCCTTCAGGAGCTGGGCGGTGGCGTTCTGATATTCGACCTTGCCGCGCATGCCGCCTTTGGACAATTTCGCCGCCGTCAGCTTGTTGGCGCTGATGCGTTCTTTTGAAGGCGGGTGCGATGCGAACAGCTGGCCGAGGGCGCTGCTCCTGCTGTTCTGGGATTGGCGCAGGAAGATTTCCTGAAGTTCCACAGCCGCCATCGGGTCGTAGCCGGAGGCCGCCATCATTTTCATGCCTGCGCTGTCCGCCTGAAGCTCATAGTCGCGGCTGTAATTCGCCTGTGCGCCATAGGCGGCGATACTGAAGCCCTGCATGGCAAGATCCTGGTATTGCGGCGCTTTCATGCCGACGCCCATGCCGATCAGCGCACCGAGCAGACTGGCGCCCTGGGCTTTCTTCTGCATGCGCGCGCTGTGCCGCTTGGTGACATGGGATATTTCGTGCGCAAGCACGGATGCCAGTTGCGCCTCATCATTCAGTTCGGACAACAGGCCCCGGTTGATGGCTATTTTGCCGCCGGGAAGCGCCCATGCGTTCATCTCGCCGTTGTTGATGACCGTGAAATCGTACGGCAGATTCGGGAATTCGCTGGCGCGCGCCAGTTTCAGGCCGATACGCTTTACATAGGCGTTCAGTGCCGGGTCGACGGTATATTGGGCGCCTTGGGATTGTTTCATCGGCCCATATTGGCTGGCGCCCAACGCGATTTCCTGCGCCGTGACCGGTTTACTTTGACTGGTCTGTGCATATGCCGGCGCGACGGCGCCAAGCGCGACCGCGGTGGCCAAGGTCAAGGTTTTCATGCTGAACAGACTTTTCATGTCTTACATCTCCATTAAGTATCGAAACATTACACCACCCAAGCTGAACGGTGAGGCTATGGATGAATATCGGTTCAGTTCTAGGCAAGCCTTATCGAATGATGTAATATTTTCAACACCGTTTAAATATATTTGACTACTGCCCATGAACAGCCAGCATGCACCCTCGTATTACGCCGCCTCGGCAAACCCGCAGCCCGAGCGCCCTGGCCTGAAAGGCCGCGTTGATGCGGATGTCTGCATCGTCGGCGCCGGCTACACGGGTTTGTCATCCGCCTTGCATCTGGCCGAGGCGGGGTTCAAGGTCGTCGTCATCGAGGCCGCCAAGGTCGGCTGGGGTGCATCCGGACGCAACGGCGGGCAGATCGTACACAGCTATTCCCGCGATATCGACGTCATCGAAAAGACCCACGGACCGCATGTGGCTTCCGCCATGGGCGAGATGGCGTTTGAAGGCGCGCGCATCATCCGTGAGCGTGTTGCCAAATACAACATTGCCTGCGATCTGAAGGACGGCGGCGTTTATGCCGCAAAAACCGCCAAAAAAGTGGCGGGTCTGCACGAGCATAAGGAACTTTGGGATAAATACGGTAAGCTGGACATGCAGTTCGTGGAAGGCCCTGACATCCAGAACTATGTGAAAACCGACGAATACCAGGCGATCCTGATCGATCCGACCGGCGGCCATATTCACCCTTTGAATCTTGCCTTGGGCGAAGCGACGGCGTTTGAATCACTCGGCGGGGTCATTTTCGAGCAGTCGCCGGTCAGCAAGATCGAGCGCGGGGATACCGCCGTAGTCAAAACCGCGCAGGGCGAGGTACATGCCAAATTCGTGATCATCGCCTGCAACGCCTACATCGGCGAACTGGAACCGAAACTGTCGGCCAAGGCCATGCCGTGCGGCACGCAGGTCGTCGCCACCGCGCCGTTGGCCAACTGGCGGGATGTGCTGCCGACCGACTACTGCGTGGAAGACACCAATTACCTGTTGGATTATTACCGGCTGTCGGCCGACAAACGCCTTATCTTCGGCGGCGGCGTGGTGTACGGCGCCAAGGACCCGGCCGATATCGAGTCGCATATCCGACCCAACCTGGAGCGCACCTTCCCGCAGCTCAAAGGCGTCAAGATCGATTACGCATGGACCGGCAATTTCCTGCTGACCTTGTCGCGGCTTCCGCAGGTCGGGCGCCTCGAGAACAACATCTATTACGCGCAGGGCTGCTCCGGACACGGTGTGACCTATACGCATCTTATCGGCCGCGTGTTGTCGGAGGCCATCCGTGGCCAGACCGGGCGCTATGACGTATTCGCCAAACTGCCGCATATGCCGTTCCCCGGCGGGCGCCTGTTTCGCGTGCCATTCACCGCCATCGGCGCCCTTTGGTACGACATGCGCGACCGCTTGGGCATCTGACCGGCAGGTCCGTCGGCGAACCGCAGCGCGCCCCCGTGTCGGGAACGTATCCGATATACTCGGCATATCGCACTATGGATGATGGATATGCCGCCGTTCTCACGATCCTGGTTCTTCTGGTTATGTGTCGCCCTTTCGGTTTCAACCGGTTTCGCGCTCTCCGAGGGCCACACTTGGACACGTTGGCTGTTCGCGCTGTTCACCTTCCTGAGCGCCGTCGGCATATACGACATGCTGCAGCGCAAGTCCGCCATCAAACGCAATTACCCGATTCTTTCCCATATCCGCTTCATGTTCGAATCGGTCCGGGTCGAACTGCGCCAGTACCTGTTCGAATCGGATACCGAAGAAACGCCGTTCTCGCGCCAGCAGCGTTCCATCGTCTATCAACGCGCCAAGCAGGAACTCGACAAGCGACCGTTCGGCACGCAGGGCAATGTCTATGCCGATAATTACGAGTGGATCAACCATTCCCTGCAGCCCTCGCCGGTAGCCACCGAACCGTTCCGCATCCGGGTCGGTGGCAGCCGCTGCACCAGGCCCTATCAGGCCGCGGTATTCAACATCTCGGCGATGAGCTTCGGCGCGCTGTCGGCCAATGCCATCCGCGCCCTGAATCTCGGAGCGAAGAAAGGCGGTTTCTACCACGATACCGGCGAGGGCTCGATTTCGCGTTACCACCTCGAACATGGCGGCGACCTGGTCTGGAACATCGGTTCCGGCTATTTCGGCTGCCGCAACCCGGACGGCAGTTTCAGCGAGGAGAACTTCACCGCCAATGCGCAGCGCGAGTGCGTCCGGATGATTGAAGTCAAGCTGTCGCAGGGCGCCAAGCCGGGGCAGGGCGGCATACTGCCCGGCGCCAAAGTCAGCGCTGAAATCGCCGAAGCGCGCGGCGTGCCGGCCGGCCAGGACTGCCTGTCGCCGTCCAGGCACTCGGCGTTTTCCACACCGCACGAACTGCTGCAGTTCGTGGATAAACTGCGGACATTGTCCGGCGGCAAGCCGGTCGGCTTCAAGCTGTGCATCGGCCATGTCTGGGAATGGTTCGCGATCGCCAAGGCCATGCAGGAAAGCGGCCTGCTGCCGGATTTCATCGTGGTCGACGGCGGCGAGGGCGGCACCGGCGCCGCGCCGCTGGAGTTTTCCGATCACGTCGGCATGCCGTTGCGTGAAGCCTTGATGCTGGTGCACCAGACGTTGGTGGGCCTCGACCTGCGCACGGAGATCAAGATCGGTGCGGCCGGAAAGGTCATCACCGGATTCGACATCGCGCGCACCTTGGCCATCGGCGCCGATTGGTGCAACGCCGCGCGCGGTTTCATGTTCGCGGTCGGCTGCCTGCAGTCGCAGTCCTGCCATACCGACCGCTGCCCGACCGGCGTCGCCACCCAGGACCCTAACCGCCAGAAAGGCCTGGATCCACTCGACAAATCGGAGCGGGTGTACCATTTCCAGAAGAATACCGTGAAAGCCCTGGCTGATCTGTTGGCAGCCTCCGGCCTGGAGCATCCGGAAGAACTTGGTCCGGAGCACATCATCCGCCGCGTGAATGCGGAAATCGCACTGCCCCTGTCGAAAGTGTATCCGCAGATCAAGCCCGGCAGCCTGTTGCACGGCGAGGAACCGCAGCACCCGAGTTTGCGCGAATACTGGCAGCAGGCCCGCTCGGACAGCTTTGCGCCGCCGGCGTCGCTGTTGAATGC
>DATMWF010000125.1:0-2273 GCA_035562675.1 Arenimonas sp.
TCCCAGACCTTTTCGATGAAGGCGTCGCGGCCGAGCGTGTCGCGGGTCTCGCCGAGCCCGGCCTGCGCCAGGTTGCGGTTGACCACCATTTCGGTGGCGATGCCGGCGTGGTCGGTGCCCATCTGCCAATGCGTGTCGAAACCTTTCATGCGGTGGTAACGGATCAGCGCATCCTGCAGGGTATGCTGGAAGGCATGGCCCATGTGCAGGGTGCCGGTCACGTTCGGCGGCGGCAGCATGATGGTGTAGGCCGGGCCTTTGCCGGACGGCTTGAAGCAGCCGCTGCTTTCCCAGTGCGCGTACCATTTGCCTTCGAATTGGCCGGGATCGAAACTTTTTTCCATAAAGTGGCACAAGCAAATGCTTGTTTTTAGTAGAGAATGAGGCCTACAGCCTAGCAAATTTAAGGCTCTCACGAAAGCCCCGGTCTCCGGGTGGCTGCCGTGGCTTCAATAAAATCAGGCAATTAGATTGAGCCTTCACCTGCCAGCTGTTAGAGTTCACGGCAATTAACCGGTCACCCTGCGGAACAATGACGTGCAGCCCACTTTCAGCAATGCCTTCGCCCACGCCCTGCCGGCCGATCCTTCAACCGATGCCGGCACACGGCAGGTGCATCAAGCGGTCTATGCCTTCGTGCGGCCGACGCCGGTCGCGAATCCCCGATTGCTGCTGTGCTCGGCGGAAACCGCCGGCCTGCTCGGCCTGACCACGGCGTTCATTGACAGCCCGGCGTTCACCGCGGTATTGGCTGGCAATGCCATCGGCGCGGGATCCATGCCGTATGCCACGTGTTACGGTGGCCACCAGTTCGGTCATTGGGCCGGGCAGTTGGGCGACGGCCGCGCCATCAATCTGGGTGAGATCGGCGGCTTCACGCTGCAGTTGAAAGGCGCCGGACCGACGCCGTTCTCGCGCCATGCCGACGGGCGCGCCGTGCTGCGTTCTTCGATCCGCGAATTCCTGTGCAGCGAAGCGATGTTCCATCTGGGCATTCCAAGCACGCGCGCGCTGTCGCTGGTCGGTTCGGAATCGCTGGCGGTGCGCGACATGTTCTATGACGGTCATGCCCGGCAGGAAGCCTGCGCCGTGGTCTGTCGGGTGTCGGAATCCTTCCTGCGCTTCGGGCATTTCGAGCTGCCGGCCAGCCGCGGCGAAATCGACGTGCTGCGGCAACTGGCCGATGTCGCCATCGGCCGGCATTTTCCGGACATCGACCCGCAGGCCGAAAACCGCTACAGCCAATTCTTCGATGCCGTCTGCCAAAGCACCGCGCGGCTGGTCGCCGGTTGGATGGGGGTCGGTTTCGTGCATGGCGTGATGAACACCGACAATATGTCGATCATCGGCGAAAGCATCGATTACGGCCCGTATGGCTGGCTAGAGAAATACGACCTGCAGTGGACGCCGAACACCACCGATGCCGAAGGCCGGCGTTACAGCTACGGCAACCAGCCGGCCATCGCGCAATGGAATCTGGCGCGCCTGGCCAATGCCCTGATGCCGCTGATCAATGACGTCGAACCATTGCAGAACAGCCTGACCGGCTATAACCAGGCATTCCATGCGCAGTGGAACCGCCTGTTGGCCGCAAAACTCGGCTTGGACGAAAATGTGCTGCAGACCAACCCGCTGTGCTATCAGCAGCTGGTGCATGTGCTCAGTGCGCTGGAAATGGACTTCAACCTGTTCTTCGACGCGCTCACCCGCATTGCCGTCCGGGAGGCGGACTGCAGCAGCTCCGAATCCGTGCAGGCCTTGTTGGCTTGCAGCTACGCGGAAACCCCGGATGCTGCGCCCTTGCACACGTGGCTGCAGCTTTATCGGAATTTGTTGGCGGAATCGGCGCTAGCCGACCGCGGGTCTTCGATGCGCGCCGCCAATCCGGTGTTCATTCTGCGCAACCATCTGGTGCAGGATGTGATCGAAGCCGCCGAACAGGGCAATTACCAGCCTCTGCGGGAAATATTCACGCGCCTGAAAACACCGTATACGGATTCCGCAGATGACATCCGCTGGGTGAAAAAATGTCCGCCCGAATCAATGCACCGGGCGGGCTGTTCGATGCTGAGCTGCAGCTCCTGAGGCTTAAAGCCGTGGCGGTTGCCCGGGTGGTGGCGGGGGCGGTGAGGGCGGCCCGATTGGCGGTACCGCCGTAGGCACCGGGCTGAGTCCTGTCGGCCGTGCCGAGGGTGGCGCATTCGGCCAACGCACCGGACCGGTCAGTCGTTGCCAGGTCTTGCCGCCGTCCACGCTGGTCTTCACCACCTGCA
>DATMWF010000126.1:0-2956 GCA_035562675.1 Arenimonas sp.
GCCGGGATAATTCCTCGACGTCGGAATCGCTGATCGAGAAGCGCTGCTGAAGCTCAAACGGCGTGCTTTCGTTCCTCACGCGCTCGCCCGGCGCATCGGAGTAGACCATGCGGATCTGCTTGCTGCCGAGCGTGCGGCGCAGGATGGCCGGTTTGCCCTGGCGCAGGGTCGGCTTGTAGACGTAGAATTCGTCCGGATTGACCGCGCCCTGGACCACGTTTTCGCCCAGGCCATAGCTGGATGTCACGAACACCGCGTCACGGAAGCCGGATTCGGTGTCGAGGGTGAACAGGACGCCGGATGAGCCGACGTCCGAGCGCACCATCAGCTGCACGCCGGCGGACAGGAACACGTCTTCGTGCTTGAAACCATGGTGCACGCGGTAGGCGATGGCGCGGTCGTTGTAAAGGGATGCGAACACCTCCTTGACCTTGGCGACCACGTCCTCGACGCCGGTGACGTTCAGGAAGGTTTCCTGCTGGCCGGCAAAGCTGGCGTCGGGCAGGTCTTCGGCGGTAGCCGAAGAGCGCACCGCGACAGATACTTCCGGGGCGCCGGCTTTTTCGCAGAGTTCGCCGTAAGCCTGACGGATCGCTTCATCCAGTTCGGGCTGCAGGGGAGCGTCCATGACCCATTGGCGGATTTCCTTGCCGACCGCCATCAACGTCGCCACATCATCCACGTTCAGGCCGTCCAGACGGTCATAAATGCGCTGGGTCAGGTTGTTGAAGGCGATGAATTCAGCGAAGGCGTCGGCCGTGGTGGCGAAACCGCCCGGCACGGAAACCCCGAGCTGGCTGAGGTTTCCGATCATTTCACCCAAGGAAGAGTTTTTGCCGCCGACCTGCGCCAGATCCGAAAGTCGGAGGTGGTCCAGCCATAGAACCTGAGTACTCAAAGGAACGCTCCGAAATGAGGGAATCAAGCCCGATATTATACGCGATTGCAATCGTATTCATCGGCGTTTTCCCTGCGTGGGGAAATCGGGCACAATGAAGGCACATCCAAGGAGTTCCCATGCGTCCAGTCTTTTATGTATCCGACGGCACCGGCATCACCGCCGAAACCATCGGCCACAGCGTGCTCGCGCAGTTCCAGGGCATCGAGTACCGCGCCCACCGCATCCCTTTCGTCGACAGCATGGAAAAGGCCCTGCACACCGCGGACATCATCACCAGGCAGCAGGAGCTGGCGGGCAAGAAGGCAGTGGTGTTCACCAGCCTGGTCGACAGTGACGCCAATGCCGTGATCGCCGGCACCGGCGCCCTGATGATGGATGTGCTGACACCGTTCGCGCATCCGCTGGAACGCGAACTGGGCGTCACCCGCAAGCCAAGGGTCGGCGGCGCGCATGCCTTGCTCGACTACAAGGCCTACGAGGACCGCATCAATGCCACGCATTTCTCGCTGACCCATGATGACGGCAAGGATTTCGATTACAACGAGGCGGATCTGATCCTGATCGGTGTTTCCCGCTCCGGCAAGACGCCGACCTGCCTTTACATGGCCATCCACTACGGCGTAAAGGCCGCGAATTATCCGCTGACCCCCGATGACCTCGCCGGCGAGGGACTGCCCAAGGCCCTGCTGCCGCATCGCAGGAAGCTGTTCGGGCTGACCATCGATCCCGTGCGCCTGCACCAGATCCGCCAGGAGCGTAAACCCAATTCACGTTATGCCACATTGGAACAGTGCCGCAAGGAAGTGGCCGCTGCCGAGGCGCTTTACAAAACCGTGCACCTGCCGCACCTGTCCACCACCAACACCTCCATCGAGGAAATCGCCAGCAAGATATTGGCGCAGTTGGGCATTGAAAAGCATATGTTCTGATCATGATCGAGCAAGCCAACGTTTTGCTGTACAACCGCCTGAACCGGTTCACCTGGCTCATGGACCTTTACAGCGACAATTTCGGGCGGTTGCAGGACATGCTCGAGTTCAAGGGCCTGAAGCCGGGCATCTATTTCTCGGAGGGGCAGGACGGCCTTCTGCTGCGGCTGGAGGTGATCGAGTGCCATAGCTATACCCTGGAGCTTAAACTCAGCTATACGATGCGCGATGAGCAGTCCGGCGCCCTCGATCCATCGGCCATGATCCGCGTTTACCTCGATTCCAAACAGTGCGAGGTAAGCCATTGCTACGTCGGCAGGCGCTGGCAGGATGTCCTCGGCCTGCGCCCGGATCCGGCGCAGTTGGTCTCGCATCGCCTGCGTATGAACGGATTCCTCAACAAGTGGCTGCTTTACCTGAAACAGCAGAATCACCGCAGGCAATCATGGTTTCCCGAGTCCGTGGAGGCCGCATTCACGGAAAGTTAAGTTTTTTTCGCGGCAAAGCTTGACGCAAAATTAAATACTTCCTATAATTCCCTCTCTCCTACATGTGGGGCTATAGCTCAGCTGGGAGAGCGCTTGCATGGCATGCAAGAGGTCATCGGTTCGATCCCGATTAGCTCCACCAGAGACAGCTTCACCGTAGTAAACAATTTTAGGCTCGTTGTCCCCATCGTCTAGAGGCCTAGGACATTACCCTTTCACGGTAGCGACCGGGGTTCGAATCCCCGTGGGGACGCCACATTAAAAAGCCTTGCCATGCGGCAAGGCTTTTTTTTGCCTGAAATCCAAGCCGTTAACCAGGCATCAAACCGCCCGCTTCATTGGGCGCCGCCCGAAGGGACGCCGTTGGCCGTCGAAGCCGGCAGGGTGTTGGATGTGTAGTTCTCCTGATAATGCCTGATGACCTCGCGTGCGTTGAAGAAAAGCCGTCCGTCCTTTTCCAGCCGATCGGCGAAACCGGACGCGCGGGCGCATTCCAAGGCGGCCGGACTGAGATCGGCCAGCCATACCGCATGGCCTTCAGCCGTCATCCGGCGCTCGCCTTCGATCAGCATCTGGAGCGCCGAATACTCGATGTCGAACACACGGCTCATGTCCAGCGCCAGCACGCGCGGTTTGTA
>DATMWF010000127.1:0-3520 GCA_035562675.1 Arenimonas sp.
ATGCTGGAAAAGCCACGCTGGCTGATCCTCAACAAAGGCGACCTGCTTGACGATGAAGAGCGTGCCGAGCGCGCCCAGGCCATCATCACGGCGCTGGATTGGAAAGAGCCGTGGTTCGTGGTTTCCGCCATCGGACGTGAAGGCACTTGGCCGATCATGCTGAAGATCCAACAGTTCTTCGATGACCAGAAGAAGGAAGCGCTTGAAGCGGCCGAAGATGTTTCCGAACGGGCCAAGATGGGCATCTGAAGCAAAGCCGATTGGCCGGCGCTATGGCGGGCCCATGTTGTTGATGGCCCGCCGTCAGATCTGTTCAGCAGGAAAACGCAAGGTTTTCCTGGATTGAAATATCCGTTGGCTGCCCAGAACCGGATCGATGAACGCAATTTCGCTTGCCAGCAACTGCAGCGGGTTTTCAAAGCTTTCCCGTTCTTCGGCAATATACTCCGGGTATATCCGGTCGCCGAGTATCGGCAAGCCAAGCGCCGCCATGTGCACGCGTAGCTGATGCTTTTTGCCGGTAACGGGCGTGAGTGCGTAGCGACCCAGGCCGTTGCGATGTTCAACAAGCTCAATTCGGGTTTCCGAATTCGGCGCTCCTGCCGCTTCCTGCATGCGCATGAAATGGCCGCTTACCTGCAAACGGCTTTTACGGGTGAGTGGCAGCGCTGTATTTTCGTTGTATGGCGCAATCGCCAGGTATTTTTTCTGCACGCGTTTGTGGAGGAACAGCGATTGATAGGCGCCACGTGTTTCCGGCTTGACCACGAACAGCATCACGCCGGCGGTTTCCCGGTCCAGGCGATGCATCGGTGTCAAGGCATCAATACCGGTTTTGCGCTTTAAGCGCACCAACAAAGTTTCCTGCAGGTATTTTCCGGCCGGCATGACCGGCAAAAAATGCGGTTTATCGACGGCGATGATGTAGTCGTCCTGAAACAAAACATGTTCTTCGAAAGGAATAGGGGTTTCCTTTTCAAGCGCGCGGTAGTAATGCACGATGCTTTGCGCCTGGAACGCGGTTTCAGCGCCCAGCGGTTTGCCATTTGAACCGGTGACTAAACCGGCATCCATGCGCCCAAGCCAGGTTTCGGGGGAAATGCCCCTGAAGTTATCACACAGAAAATCGAGCAGTGTGCGCCAGTTGCCCATAGGCAGCGTCACTGTGCTGGCGGTTACGCCGTCACGCATGGGCAAAAGGGTGGCGGATTCATTGGCCATATCTGAATATGTCTTTGGTATTCAATCGGTTGCCACAAAAAAAACCGGCCGGAGCCGGTTTTTTCAGCGAACGCGAGGACGCAATCAAGCGGCTTTGAGGGCCTTGATGTGCGCGCTCAGGCGGCTCTTATGACGGGCGGCCTTGTTCTTGTGGATCAGGCCACGCGCCGAATAACGGTCCAACACCGGCAAAGCGCTGATGTAAGCGGCTTCAGCGGCGGCGGCATCCTTGGCGTCCAAAGCCTTGACGACTTTCTTCACCAGGGTGCGCAGCATCGAGCGGTGACTGGTGTTGCGCGCATTACGGACTTCGGATTGCTTGGCGCGCTTTTTAGCAGATTTGATATTGGCCACAGCGGGCTCCTGGAAAACGTTGATGATGAGGTGGTGCGAAAGATTGAAAATTATGACAGATACTTGGCGGGTAGTCAATAATAGCGTTACTCTTGACGTTCAGCTTCCGGTGATATTTGTGACCAAACACGGTTTATTGCGCTCCACGGCCATTTTCGGCTCCATGACCTTCCTGTCGCGCATTGCCGGGTTCGTCCGTGACCTGCTGCAGGCCAGCCTGTTCGGTACCGGTGCCGCGGTCAGCGCGTTCGTGGTCGCCTACCGGATTCCCAACTACCTGCGGCGCATTTTCGCCGAGGGCTCGTTCTCCTCGGCTTTCGTGCCGGTGCTGTCCGAGCTGAAGGAGAAGGGCGATGATGCCCAGGTCCAGGATTTCCTTGACCATATCGCCGGCGCCCTGCTGGCGGTGGTGCTGGTGGTCACCGCGCTCGGCATTGCGCTTTCGCCGCTGATCGCCCAGGTTTTCCTCGCTTTTGCGGACAAGGACTCCGAGCAGGTCGCGCTGACCGCCAGCATGCTGCGCATCACGTTCCCTTACCTGACCTTCATTTCGATGACTGCGCTGTCCGGGGCGGTCATGAACAGCTTCAGGCATTTCGGCCTGCCGGCGTTCATCCCGGTACTGCACAACCTCGCCATCATCCTGGCCATGCTGGGCTTGGCACAGTATTTTGACATTCCCGCCTATGCGCTGGCCTGGGGCGTATTCCTGGCCGGTCTGCTGCAGTTCTGCGTGATGTGGCCTGCCATGGCGCGTTTCGGCTTCAAGCCACGGCTCAGGCTGGATTTCAAGCATCCGGGCGTCCAGCGCGTGTTCAAGCTGATGATTCCGACCATTTTCTCGTCGTCGGTCGCCCAGCTGAATCTGCTGGTGGGCACCGTGTTCGCCTCGCTGCTGGTGGCCAATGCACAAAGCTGGCTGTATTACTCCGACCGCTTGACCGAATTTCCGCTCGGCCTGTTCGGGGTGGCCATCGGCACGGTGATCCTGCCGCATCTGTCCCGCCAGCATGCCGCCGAAGACCATCAGGGTTACAGCCATGCCTTGGACTGGGGCCTGAAAATGGTCTGCCTGATCGGGGTTCCGGCCGCCGTCGGCTTGGTCATTCTGGCCGAACCCCTGTGCGCCAGCCTGTTCCAGTACGGAAAATTCACCCAGGAAGACACCCGGATGGTCGCGGCGGCGATATCGGCGATGAGCATCGGCATTCCGGCCTTCATGCTGTCCAAGGTCCTGCTGCCGGCGTTTTATTCGCGGCATGACACCAAAACGCCGATGAAAGTGGCGATTTACACGGTACTGGTCAACGTGCTGTTGATTGTCGCCCTGGTGACCCCGATGTGGCTTCACGACAGCCCGGTGGCGCACACCGGCATCGCCCTGGCGACCGCGCTGGCCGGCATTTTCAACGCGGCCGCCTTGTGGTGGTGCCTGCGACGCGAAGGGGTCTATACGCCCGAGCCGGGCTGGCTGAACTGGATGCTGCGCATCGGCGTGGCGTGCCTGGCGATGACCGCGGTTGTCCTGCTGATCCGCTGGCATGTCGGCGACTGGCGCGTTCTACCGGGTTTGTTGCGGATTGTCTGGTTGTTGGCGGCGGTTGCGGCCGGCGGTGCGGCCTATATGGCAAGCCATTGGGTTTTTGGCCTGCGTTTGAGGCATCTGCGTGAAGTTTGAGGCTTGAAACCAGTATAATTCAAGGACTATGACAGCTTTATTCCAGGATTTTTCAGGACCACGGATCAGTCCACGCGGAAGTGTGGTCTGCATCGGCGCGTTCGATGGCCTGCATCTCGGCCATCTGCATCTGTTGGCCGATGCGCGTGCGCAGGCCGATGCGCTTGGGCTGGACCTGGTCGTGGTCAGTTTCGAGCCCCTGCCACGGGAATATTTCGGCAAGGCCAATCCGCCGCCGCGGCTGATACTGGCCCAGCAGAAATTCCG
>DATMWF010000128.1:0-2095 GCA_035562675.1 Arenimonas sp.
ACCGCGAAGGCGCTGCAGACCAACCGTTCCGGGGCATTGCGGACGATGGTGCTGCAGGCCATGCGCATCACCGACGAGCGTATCGTCGCCGGCAAGTCGGTGGCGCCCGGATTCCTGTTCGCCTGCCTCATGTGGCCGGCCTACTGCCGTGAACTGGCGGTACTGCAGAACTCGGGCTGTGAGCTCAACGTTGCGCAGCAAAGGGCATCCGACCGTGTGACCCTGCGGCAGGTCGAACGCATCGCGTTGCCAAGAAGGTTTTCACTGCCGATGCATGAAATCTGGCAGCTGCAGACCCGCTTCGGCCAGCGCACGCGCAAACGTGTGTTCCGCATGCTTTCCCATCCCCGCTTCAGGGCGGCCTTCGATTTTCTGGAGCTGCGCGCGGTCGGTGCGCCGGAGCTGGCCGAGGAACTGGAATTCTGGCGCGAAGCGCAGGTGCTTTCGCCTGAAATGCTGGCACAGATCATTCCGGCCCATAGCGCCGTGGACGGTGCGTCCGGTGCGGCGGTGCCGTCCAAACGAAAGCGCCGTCGCGGCAAACCCAAATCCGCCGCCGAGTGATCAGGCATGCCTGAGCGCGTTTTCATCGGACTGGGCGGCAATCTGGGCGATGTGCCATCCACGCTGAAGCAGGCCATCGTGCAGATCTCGGCTTTGCCCGGTGTTACCTATGTGGCGAATTCCGGGTTTTACCGGACACCGCCCTGGGGCGGCGTCGCGCAGCCCGATTACGTCAATGCCGTTCTCGAACTGGACACCGTGCTTGAACCGCAGGAACTGCTTGAGCAACTGCTGGATATCGAACGCCGTCATGGTCGCGACCGCAGCGGTGAACGGCACTGGGGGCCGCGCACCCTGGATTGCGATATTCTGCTGTACGCTGACCGTTCGGTCGATACGCCGTCGCTGACCATCCCGCATCCACGCATGACCCAGCGCGCGTTCGTGCTGGTACCTTTGGCCGAGCTCAATGACCAGTTGACCGTTCCGGGCGAAGGCCCCTTGCAGTCGCTACTCGAAAGGCTTCCCCCGCAACCCATCCGACTCATCGAAGAAAGGTAGGCACCATGTACACCAGCCCAGCGCCACAGTCAGCACGCGCACCCGTCACGGTGCCCATGCTGCGGCAGATGAAGCAGAACAGGCAGCGCATCGCCACCATGACCGCCTATGACGCCAGCTTCGCGCGCGCCCTGGACCATGCCGGCATCGATGCCGTGCTGGTCGGTGATTCGCTCGGCATGGTCATCAAGGGTGGCGCCAATACCGTATCGGTCAGCCTGGACGACATGGTCTATCACAGCCGCTGTGTGGCGCAGGGCCTGCAAAGCGCCCTGCTGATCGCCGATATGCCGTTCCAGAGTTACGCTACGCCGGAACGCGCGTTGGACGCCGCTACGGCACTGCTGTCCGGGGGGTTGGCCAGCATGGTGAAGCTCGAAGGCGCCGGATTCGTGCTGGAGGCCATTTCCTTCCTTGCCGAACGCGATATTCCGGTCTGCGCCCATCTCGGCCTGACGCCGCAGTCGGTTCTAAAACTGGGTGGATTCAAGGTGCAGGGCCGGGACGCGCAGGCGGCGCAGGCGATCATCGAGCAGGCCAAGCAGGTGGAGCGGGCCGGCGCGCAGCTGCTGGTGCTGGAATGCCTGCCGTCCAGCCTGGCGAAAACCATCACTGAAACCGTCGGTATCCCGACCATCGGCATCGGCGCCGGGCCGGACTGCGATGGGCAGATACTGGTCTGCTACGATGCGCTCGGTATCAACTCGGGCCATCGGCGTCCGCGTTTCGTCAAGGATTTCCTGGCCGGCAACGGCTCCATCGACGCCGCCTTCGCCCAGTATATCCGCGAAGTGAAGTCCGGCGAATTCCCGGCCCTTGAACACGGATACGCCTGATGAACGCATTCAGGACCATTGCCGAACTGCGTGATCAGGTCGCGGTCTGGAAGCGCCAGGGACTGCGGATCGGCTTCGTGCCGACCATGGGCAACCTGCATGCCGGGCATTTCGCCCTGGTAGAGCTGGCCAGACAGCATAGCGACAAGGTCGTCGCCAGCATATTCGTCAATCCCACCCAGTTCGGGCCCAAT
>DATMWF010000129.1:0-1984 GCA_035562675.1 Arenimonas sp.
CCTGCAGGAGATATCCGATGATGTCGCGCAGCGCCGCATGCGCGCCTATCCGACGCAGGACATGCCGGGCGCGCTGGACCTGGACACCGGCGGCCTGTATCAATGGCGCCGCAACGGCGAGCGCCACCTGCTGAATCCGGAAGTGATCGCCACCCTGCAGCGCTCCACGCAGGGTAGCAACAAGGAAGCCTTTGCCGAGTTCTCGCGCCTGGTGAACGAACAGAACCTGCGCCTGCAGACCCTGCGCGGCCTGATGGAATTCCACAGCAAACGCCCGGCCATCGCCATTGAAGAAGTCGAACCCTGGACCGAAATCGTCAAGCGCTTCAAATCCGGTGCCATGAGCTACGGTTCGATCAGCCGCGAAGCGCACGAAACCCTGGCCATCGCCATGAACCGGCTCGGCGCCAAGTCCAACAGCGGCGAGGGCGGCGAGGAGCAGCACCGTTACCAACGCGACGCCAACGGCGACTCGCGCGCCAGCGCGATCAAGCAGGTCGCATCCGGGCGCTTCGGGGTCACCAGCCATTACCTGGCCAACGCCAAGGAAATCCAGATCAAGATGGCGCAGGGCGCCAAGCCCGGTGAAGGCGGTCAGCTGCCGGCCAGTAAAGTGTACCCCGACATCGCCAAAGCGCGTTTTTCCACGCCCTACGTGGGCTTGGTGTCGCCGCCGCCGCATCACGACATCTACTCAATCGAGGACATGTCGCAACTGATCTTCGACCTGAAGAATGCCAATCCGAACGCGCGCATCAACGTCAAGCTGGTTTCCGAGGCTGGCATCGGTACGGTCGCCGCCGGCGTGGCCAAAGGCAAGGCCGACGTGGTGCTGGTCAGCGGCTGGGACGGCGGCACCGGTGCGGCGCCGGAAACCTCCCTGAAGCACGCCGGCATTCCCTGGGAACTGGGGCTGGCGGAAACCCAGCAGACCCTGGTGCTGAACAACCTGCGCAGCCGGATCGTGGTGGAAGTGGACGGCAAGCTGCTGACCGGCCGCGACGTGGCCATCGCCGCGCTGCTGGGTGCCGAGGAATTCGGATTCGCGACCGCGCCGCTGCTGGCCATGGGCTGCATCATGATGCGCGTCTGCCATCTGAACACCTGTCCGGTCGGCATCGCCACCCAGGATCCGCAGTTGCGCAAAAAATTCCAGGGCACCCCGGATTCGGTCATCAACTACTTCCATCTGGTCGCCGAAGACCTGCGCGCGATCATGGCCAGCCTCGGTTTCAAAACGCTGCAGGACATGGTCGGCCAGGTGCAATACCTGCAGGCGCGTACCGATATCCAGCATGCCAAGGCCCGCAAGCTCGACCTGACCGCCATCCTCAGCAAGCCGGCGGTGCCGGAAAGTTTCGCGCTGCGCAACACCCAGGCGCAGCAGCACGACCTGCACAACACCTTCGATGAACAGCTGATCAAGGACGCCGGCGACGCTCTGTTGCGCAGAACCCCGGTACAGCTCAGCTATACCATCAACAATACGCAACGCAGCATCGGCACCCGTCTGAGCTATGAAATCTCCTCGCGGCACGGCGCACAAGGGCTACCCGAAGGCTGCATCCGGGTGCGCTTCACTGGCTCGGCCGGGCAGAGCTTCGCTGCCTTCGGCGCACCGGGCATCCGATTCAGCGTGGCCGGCGACGCCAACGACTACTTCGGCAAAGGCCTGTCGGGCGCGGTGCTGAGCCTGTATCCCGACCCGCGTTCCGGCTTCACGGCGGAACACAACATCATTCTCGGCAATGTCGCCCTGTACGGCGCCACCGCCGGTGCGGCCTATATCCGCGGCATCGCCGGCGAACGTTTTGCGGTCCGCAATTCCGGCGCCGAGGCGGTGGTGGAAGGCGTCGGCGACCACGGCTGCGAGTACATGACCGGCGGCCGTGTGGCGGTGCTGGGCGGTACCGGCCGCAACTTCGCGGCCGGCATGAGCGGTGGTGTGGCTTATGTGCTCGATGAAGTCGGCGATTTCGCCGAC
>DATMWF010000130.1:0-2080 GCA_035562675.1 Arenimonas sp.
GATATCCTGCATGCCTGGGGCAAGTTCGTGTTCACGGGCGTTGGTCTTGGCCTGCTGATCGGCGTTACCCTGACCATGGCCGGCGTTTACCGCGGCATGGTGGACGACGCCAATGTGCTCCTGGAGAACAGCGGCGCCGACCTGTGGGTGGTGCAGCAGGATACGCTTGGCCCCTATGCCGAACCCTCAAGCATTTACGATGACGCCTACCGCAGCGTGCTCGGTATCCAGGGCGTTGAACGCGCCGCAAACGTCACCTACCTGACCATGCAGGTGCGCCAGATGCAGTCCGGCGGCCAGCGCGACGTGCGCGCCATGGTGGTCGGCATCGAGCCAGGAGCTGAAGGGCAGCCCGGCCAGCCGGATTACCTGATCGCCGGGCGGCGCTTGATCCGCAGCCACTATGAAGCGTTGGCTGATGCAGCCACCGGTTTCGCGCTCGGTGACCGTATCCGCATCCGCCGCAATGACTACACCGTCGTCGGTCTGACTCGCCGGATGGTGTCTTCGGGCGGCGATCCGATGCTGTTCATACCGCTGAAGGACGCGCAGCAAGCGCAGTTCCTGAAGGACAATGACGCCATCGTGCGGCAGCGGGCACGCACGGCGCAAAATCCGGCTTTCAACCGGCCCGGCAGCCCGGGCCTGCTTGATGCGGTGACCGCCACGCAAAGCAGCAACAGTTACGTCAACGCGGTGCTTGTGCAGCTCAAGCCCGGTGCCGATGCCGAATCGGTGGCTGAATCGATACGGCAGGGCACGCGGCTCACGGTCTACACACGGCAACAGATGCGGGAGATCCTGATCGCCAAGCTGATCGCGACATCCGCGAAACAGATCGGTATGTTCCTGGTGATCCTGGCCATCGTCAGCGCGGCCATCGTCGCTTTCATCATCTATACGCTGACCATGGGCAAGATCCGGGAAATCGCGGTGCTGAAACTGATCGGTACGCGCAGCGTCACCATCGCCGCGATGATCATGCAGCAGGCGGTGGCTCTAGGCGTCATCGGGTTCGTGGTCGGCAAGATCGTCGCCACCGCATGGGCGCCGTTCTTTCCGAAATACGTCCTGCTGGAACCCGGCGATGCCGTACGCGGATTCGTGGCGGTGGTCTTGATCTGCATGCTGGCCAGTATCCTGGCGATACATGCCGCCCTGAAAGTCGATCCGGCGGAGGCCATCGGTGGCTGAACAAAACACCCGCGGCATCCGGATCGAAGGCCTGCGCAAGCGTTATGGCGAGGGCGACACCGCAGTGGATGCGCTTAAACAGGTCAATATGATCGTGGCGCCGGGGGAGGTGGTCGGCTTGGTCGGTCCCTCCGGCTCGGGCAAGAGCACCTTGCTGAAATGCCTGGGGGCGGTCATTGATCCGAGCGGCGGCCGGATGACCTTGGGCGATGAGGTGATTTACCACGATGGCTGGAAAATCCCGGACCTGCGGGCATTGCGGCGCGACAAGATCGGGTTCGTGTTCCAGGCGCCCTACCTGATTCCATTCCTCGATGTCACCGACAATGTCGCCTTGCCGCAGATGCTTGCCGGCCATGCCAATGCCGATTCGCGCCGGAGCGCCTTGGAACTCCTGCAGGCGCTGGACGTGGCCCACCGCGCCAAAGCCATGCCGTCGCAGCTGTCGGGCGGCGAACAGCAGCGCGTCTCCATCGCCCGCGGCCTGGTCAACCGCCCGCCGGTGATTCTCGCCGATGAACCGACCGCACCCCTGGACAGCGTCCGCGCCATGGCGGTCATCCGGATATTGAATGAGATGGCCTGCAAGTTCGAAACTGCTGTCATCGTGGTCACCCACGATGAAAAGATCATTCCGACCTTCAAACGCATTTACCACATCCGTGACGGCGTGACGTACGAGGAAGCCGGCGAAGGCCGCAGTTTCGATTAATCCGGGGCAATTGGAACCGGTCGCTTGACCTGCATCAACGCACTCGCGCCGGCAATATGCCATTCTGACGGCACCCTCGGCAACGATGCCGGATATATGGAATGAGGCGCGCCGCATGAAATACAACATCAGAACACACGAACTCCCTGTCGACCTTGCCATCATCGAGCGGGC
>DATMWF010000131.1:0-5726 GCA_035562675.1 Arenimonas sp.
CCACCCGTTCCCATCCCGAACACGGAAGTGAAACGCAACCGCGCCGATGGTAGTGTGATTCTGTCATGCAAGAGTAGGTCATCGCCAGGGTTTTTACCCCAGAGCCCTCCGTCGAAAGACGGGGGGCTTTTTTTTGGCCGAGGGCGGCGGTGTAAAAGCCCAGGCCCTGGAGCGGAGTTTGCCATGGACTGCGGCAACCGCCGCAGGCTGTGGCGGAGGCTTCGGATCTCTGCTGGAATGCATGCGCTCGGCGCGCATTTTGTCTTGCATTAAGGCTTATTCTTGCTATAATGTCGCAGATTATTTATGGGTTAAGACACGACGTTTCCGTTGGTCAAAAAATGTTGAAGCATTTTCGAAATCAACGGAACATCAGCCGCGTCGTGCTCGCGTCACAGCTTCTATTGGCGGTTGCCGCCGGTTTGATCGGTTCCATTGCAGGTGCGCGTGAACAGGGGTTGGCATTTGCGCTCGGCGCGGCAATTCTGGCGCTGGCGCATTTTGCCATGTCCGTCCTGGCGTTTGCCGGGCCGGTTCAGTCCGCGCCG
The DNA here is from genome assembly GCA_035562675.1 of Arenimonas sp. Lineage (GTDB taxonomy): Bacteria > Pseudomonadota > Gammaproteobacteria > Xanthomonadales > Xanthomonadaceae > Arenimonas. The sequence continues at coordinate 549 of DATMWF010000131.1, forward strand.
GGCTGGTTCGGTCGGTTTATGCTGGCGGTCCTGCTGAAATGGGCTCTGGCGGTGGTTTTGATGCTGCTGTTCATGCGATATCTCGCCGCGGCACCGCTGATGGCGCTGTCGGGCGTAGTGGTTTCTTTAGCGGTTATCCAACTGTTCAATTTATTCGATGCAAAGGTGAAACGTGGCAGCTGAGCAAGCAACTGGTAGTCAGACGGAGTATATCCAGCACCATCTGCATTTCCTGCAGTGGCATATCGGTGACAGCAAGTTCATGACCGTCAACGTCGACAGCGTGTTCTTCATGCTGCTGATCTGCGGCCTGTTCACCGGATTGTTCCTGTATGTCGCGCGGCGCGCGACATCCGGCGTGCCCGGCAAGCTGCAGTGCGCCATCGAGATGGTGGTCACCGGAATTGACGGACTGGTGCGCGAAACCTTCCACGGCCAGAGCAAGTTCATCGCCCCGCTGGCGGTAACCATCTTCTGTCTGGTGTTCATGATGAACTTCATGGACATGGTGCCGGTCGACTTCCTGCCCTGGGTTGCGCACAGCGCCGGCATCAATTATCTGCGCGTGGTGCCTACAGCCGACCTGAACACCACCTTGGGCATGGCGCTCGGTGTGTTCCTGCTGATCCATTATTTCGGCATCAAGCATAAAGGCGTCGGCCTTTTCGTGAAAGAAATGTTCACCGCGCCATTCCACGCGTCCGGCCCGGTCGGCACCGTTCTGCTTGCCCCGGCCAATTTCCTGCTGCGCATGATCGAGGAAATGGTCCGTCCGGTCTCGCTCAGCCTCCGGCTGTTCGGCAACATGTACGCCGGCGAGCTGATCTTCATCCTGATCGCGGTGATGACGCTGGGTTCCTCGCTCAGCGCGCTGTCCACCTACGCGATGATGCCGATGCAGTTCATCGCCGGATTCATCTGGACCGCCTTCCATGTGCTGGTCATCACCCTGCAGGCTTTCATCTTCATGATGCTGACCGTGGTGTACCTGAGCATGGCGGCTGAAAAGCATTAACCCTTCACGTTTCAACTTGGCTTCAAATTTCACTTCAACCCGTTTCTTTACTTAACTTGCACCACACGGAGATCATCATGGAAAACATCAATCTTATCGCTGACGTAATGGGCATGACCGTCATTGCCGCCGCTCTGTTAATCGGCTTCGGCGCTCTGGGCACCGCCATCGGCTTCGCCATCCTGGGCGGCAAATTCCTGGAAGGCGCCTCCCGCCAGCCGGAACTGACCCCGATGCTGCAGACCAAGCTGTTCATCGTCGCCGGCCTGCTTGACGCGATTCCGATGATCGGCGTCGCCATCGCCCTGCTGTTGATCTTCGCCAATCCGTTTATCGCTACGCTCGGCGCCTGATAACAAGGCCTCGTGGTTATAGCCGATGGCATGCCGCCATCGGCCAATAGGAGCAGATTATGGATATCAACATCACTTTAGTCATCCAGGGCCTGGCGTTCTTCGCCGTGGCATGGGTGGTCATGAAGTTCGGCTGGCCGCATATCATGTCGGCCATCGAGGAGCGTCAGGCCAAGATCGCTGACGGCCTTGCCGCCGCCGACCGCAGCAAGAAAGACCTTGCCCAGGCCGAAGAGAAAATCAATGAGGTCCTGCGCGAAGCCCGTGGAAAAGCCAACGAGATCATCGCACAGGCCGAAGCGCGCCGGCTCGAGATCATCGAGGCGGCGAAGGACGAGGCGATCAATGAAAGCCTGCGTCTGAAGGCGAATGCCCAGAATGAAATCGAGCTCTCGGTCAACAAGGCCCGCGAAGACCTGCGCAAACAGGTTTCCGTCCTGGCGCTGGCCGGCGCGGAGAAATTGATCCGCCGTGAAATCGACGGCAACGCCCACAAGGCGCTGCTCGATGAACTCGCCGCTGAAATCTAAGGCATGACACTATGAGCCAAGCCATCACACTCGCCCGACCCTACGCCCGCGCCCTGTTCCTTTTGGCGAAGGAAGCCGGCCAGCTGAAGGATGTGTCCGAAGCGCTGGGTTTTTCGGCTCATGCGTCCGTGGTTCCCGCCGTCGCGGAGCTGATCGGCAATCCCCGCGCATCGAACGCGCAGCTGATTGATCTGGTCAGCCACCCGGAAGCGCCCGCCGTGATGCACAACTTCCTGTCGGTGCTCGCCGAAAACGGCCGTCTCGGCCTGCTGCCGGACGTGTCGGCGCTGTTCGAACAGCTCCGTGCGGAAAGCGAACATGTCGTGAAAGCGAACATCACGTCCGCGGCCGCGCTGTCGGATGCCGAACTCAGGCAGCTGACCGACGCCCTGAAGAAGCGCTTCGGCCGTGAGGTCGACGTGCAGACGTCGGTGGATGCGTCGCTGATCGGCGGAGCGGTGATAGATACCGGCGACGTGGTCATCGACGGCTCGATACGCAACAAGCTTTCGCGCCTCAACGCAAGCCTCGCAAACTAATTTTAATTCAACCTCTGGTTAACTCCAGAAACTAGGAATTCCAATGAAGACGCTCAATCCGTCCGAAATCAGTGAACTGATCAAGAGTCGAATCGACAAAGTTAACCTCGCCTCCGAAGCGCGCAACGAAGGCACCGTCACCTCGGTGTCGGACGGCATCGTGCGCATCCACGGCCTGGCCGACGTGATGCAGGGCGAGATGATCGAGCTGCCGCACAACACCTTCGCGCTGGCGCTGAACCTCGAGCGCGACTCCGTCGGCGCCGTGGTGCTTGGCGATTACAAGACCCTGCTTGAAGGCGACGTGGCGAAAACCACCGGCCGGATCCTGGAAGTCCCGGTCGGTCCTGAGCTGCTCGGCCGCGTGGTCAACGCCCTCGGCGAGCCGATCGACGGCAAAGGCCCGATCAACACCGCGCTGACCGCTCCGGTGGAAAAAGTGGCCCCGGGCGTGATCTGGCGCCAGTCCGTTTCGCAGCCTATCCAGACCGGCTACAAATGCGTCGACGCCATGATTCCCGTCGGTCGCGGCCAGCGTGAGCTGGTCATCGGTGACCGTCAGACCGGCAAGACCGCGTTGGCCATCGACGCCATCATCAACCAGAAGAGCACCGGCGTGAAGTGCATCTACGTCGCCATCGGCCAGAAAGCCAGTTCCATTTCCAACGTGGTGCGCCGCCTGGAAGAGAACGGCGCCCTGGCGCACACCATCGTGGTCGCCGCCACCGCTTCCGAGTCGGCCGCCATGCAGTACATCTCGGCCTATTCGGGCTGCACCATGGGTGAATATTTCCGCGACCGCGGCGAGGACGCCCTGATCGTTTACGACGACCTTTCCAAGCAGGCCGTGGCTTACCGCCAGATCTCGCTGCTGCTGCGCCGTCCGCCGGGCCGCGAAGCGTATCCGGGCGACGTGTTCTATCTCCACTCGCGCCTGCTGGAACGTGCCGCCCGCGTCAACGAAGAGTATGTCGAGAAGTTCACCGACGGCGCCGTCAAAGGCAAAACCGGTTCGCTGACCGCCCTGCCGATCATCGAAACCCAGGCCGGCGACGTCTCGGCGTTCGTGCCGACCAACGTGATCTCGATCACCGACGGCCAGATCTTCCTGGAAACCGACCTGTTCAACGCCGGCGTGCGTCCTGCGGTCAACGCCGGCATCTCGGTGTCCCGCGTCGGCGGCGCGGCGCAGACCAACATCATGAAGAAGCTGTCCGGCGGCATCCGTATCGCCCTGGCGCAGTACCGTGAGCTGGCGGCTTTCGCGCAGTTCGCTTCCGATCTCGACGAAGCGACCCGCAAGCAGCTCGACCGCGGCCAGCGGGTCACCGAACTGATGAAGCAGAAGCAGTACGCGCCGATGTCGATCGCGCAGATGGCCCTGTCGATCTACGCCGCCAACGAAGGCTACTTGGACGACGTGGCCATGCCGCAGATCCTGCCGTTCGAAGCCGGCCTGCACGCCCATATGGCCAACAACTACGGCGAACTGGAAAAGAACATCGTGGCGACCGGCGCCTGGGACAAGGACATCGAGGCGAAATTCAAGCAGATCGTCTCCGAGTTCAAGACCACCGGTTCCTGGTAAAAAGCGCAGACCGGGCCCAGGCCCGGACTGTGAATCCCGAAATTGATAGAAGGCGGGCCGTGGCCCGCCCCATGCGAGAGAATTTATGGCAGGCGGCAGAGAAATCAAGACCAAAATCAAGAGCGTGCAGAACACCCGCAAGGTGACGCGCGCGCTTGAGATGGTCTCAGCCTCAAAAATCCGCAAGGCGCAGGACCGCATGAAAGCATCGCGCCCTTACGCGCGCATGATGCGTCAGATCGTGGGCCATATCGCCAAGGCGAACACCGACTACGTGCATCCGTTCATGGTCGAGCGCAAGGACATCAAGCGCATCGGCTACGTCATCATCTCGACCGACCGCGGCCTTTGCGGCGGACTGAACTCGCAGATGTTCCGGCGCATCCTGGCCGACATGCGCGTCTGGCAGGAAAAGGGCGTGCAGATCGACCTGGTCTGCGTCGGTACCAAGGCGTCCACGTTCTTCCGCCGGCTGAAGGTCAACATGGTCGGTACGGTCAGCCATCTCGGCGAACAGCCGCAGCTCGAACAGCTGGTCGGCGTCATTAAGGTGATGCTGGACAGCTACGAAGCGGGCAGTCTCGACCGCGTGTTCCTGTGCTACAACGATTTCGTCAACACCATGGTGCAGAAGCCGACCCAGGACCAGCTGCTGCCTCTGCCGGCCAGCGACAGCCTGGAGTCGAAGCACAGCTGGGATTACCTGTACGAACCCGACGCACCCACCGTGCTCGACCATGTGATCACCCGTTACATCGAATCCCTGGTGTATCAGGCGGTGCTGGAGAACCTGGCTTCCGAGCACGCGGCCCGTATGGTCGCGATGAAATCGGCGTCGGACAACGCCAACAAGCTGATTGAAACACTGCAATTGATCTACAACAAAGCGCGTCAGGCGGCGATCACCCAGGAAATCTCCGAGATCGTCGGCGGCGCGGCTGCGGTATAAGGCGCCCGGCGCATTCATTCACGAATTACAGAATTTTATTTTTTTGAGGATACTCCTATGAGCCAAGGCAAAATTGTACAGATCATCGGCGCGGTGGTTGACGTTGAGTTCAACCGCAACGAAGTGCCAAAAGTGTACGACGCGTTGAAAGTGGACAACACCGAAATCACCCTTGAAGTGCAGCAGCAGCTGGGCGACGGCGTG
>DATMWF010000132.1:0-7851 GCA_035562675.1 Arenimonas sp.
GGCGCCGTAGATGCCGGTGGGATGGAACTGCACGAACTCCATGTCCTGCAGGCCCAGGCCGGCGCGCAGCGCCATGCCGCCGCCATCGCCGGTGCAGGTGTGCGCCGAGGTCGCGGAGAAGTAGGCGCGGCCGTAGCCGCCCGTGGCCAGCACGGTGCCCTGGGCGCGGAACAGGTGCAGTTCGCCCGAGGCCATGTCGAGCGCCAGGACGCCGCGGCAGGCGCCTTCCTCGTCCATGATCAGGTCGAGTGCGAAGTATTCGATGAAGAAGCGCGCGTCATGCGCCAGCGACTGCTGGTACAGGGTGTGCAGGATCGCGTGGCCGGTGCGGTCGGCGGCGGCGCAGGTGCGCTGGGCGGTGCCCTTGCCGTAGTGGGTGGTCATGCCGCCGAACGGACGCTGGTAGATCTTGCCGTCTTCGGTGCGCGAGAACGGCACGCCCTGATGTTCGAGTTCGATGATCGCCGGAATCGCTTCGCGGCACATGTATTCGATGGCGTCCTGATCGCCCAGCCAATCCGAGCCCTTGACGGTATCGAAGAAGTGGAAGCGCCAGTCGTCCTCGCCCATGTTGCCGAGCGCGGCCGATATGCCGCCCTGCGCGGCGACTGTATGGGAACGGGTCGGGAAGACTTTGGAGATGCAGGCGGTGTTCAGCCCTTTGGCGGCCAGGCCGAACGTGGCGCGCAGACCGGCGCCGCCGGCCCCGACCACGACCATGTCATATTGATGTTCAACGATTTTGTAAGCTTGGCTCATAGGATTCTCATGCGCTCAGCGCTAAGCGGACGATAGCGAACAACGCTACGGCCGAAGCTAGGGAATAAACGATTTTAATGGCGACCTGCAGGGCGATTTCCAAGCCAGGGCTGTGGATGTAATCCTCCACCACGACCTGGAGTCCGAGCTGCGCGTGCCAGAACAAGGCCAGCACATACAGGGCTGACAGGCCGCTGAACAGCGGTTGGGCGAACAGGCTCTTTATCTGGGCATGATCGGAAATGCCGTATTTGGCCAGGCAATACACCACGAACGGCGTCAGCAGGGCCAGAACCACGGCGGTAAGACGCTGCATCCACCAATGCCGGAGCCCGGATTTTGCCGGACCAAGGCCATGCGCATTTGCTAAGGGATTACGGTATTTCATAGGGCACCTCCGTTCGAGGTGGCCAACACCCATAGCCCGGTGGTGGACAGCACGGTGAGCGCCAGGACCAGCAGGCCTGAGCGCGTCACCGTGGCCAGATCATAGCCTTTGCCGATGTCCCAGAACAGGTGGCGGACGCCGTTGAACAGGTGATACATCAGGCACAGACTGAAAGCGAAAACGGCCAATCGGCCCAAAACGCCTTCAAGGCAGGACTTGGTGGCCGAGAATGCTTCCGGGCCCATCGATAGGCCGACCAGCACCCACAGCAGACCCAGGCTGCCCAAGGCCAGAACCACACCGGTCATTCGGTGCAGGATGGACATCACGGAAGTGATCTGCGGATTATAGACCTGCAGATGCGGCGATAATGGGCGTTTGTTCGCGGACATAGGCTTACCCGTAAATTAAGTTAAAAATCGATGCAACGGCCGTTTTTTTCCCAATCGCCGTAACGGGTGGGTTCCGGGCCGTCACGGCCGCCGATTTCAGGCACCGGTGGAGTCAATGGTACAGGCGGCGTTGTGAGCGGCTTGTTAACCTCTGCGGCCTGATTGTCGATAGAATGATCGGATTGATCCATCCCGCTATGGTAAATCCCCGCGCCATGTCATTCAAGTTAAATTTATCCGCCGCCTCGGGCTTCGCCCTGCCCACACATCATCTGATCCACGTCACCGGGCGGGACTCGGCGGCATTCCTGCAGGCACAGCTGATGAATGACGTCGCGGCGCTTGCCGATGGACGATGGCATTACAACGGCTGGCTCAATGCACAGGGGCGGGTTCTGGCGCTGTTCCAATTGGCGAAATTATCGGATGGGCATTTTTTGATCATCCTGCCGGCTCTGCCGCCCGACTGGCTGATCGACAACCTCAAACGCTATGTGTTCCGGTCCAAAGTCGTCTTTGCAGTGGAAAACGGCCTGTCCTGCTGCGGTGAAATCCTGTCGCCGGGGTCAGGCATGGATGACGAACCAAGCGTCCATGGCGATCAGCAACAGGGCTTCACCATCAACATCCCGCACGCGCTTTGCGGAAGAAAGCTCTGTTTCATGGCGGCGCAAGGTATCGCCGATGACGCCGCAGCCGATCAATGGCATTGCCTGGACATGGCCGGCGGTTGGGTGTGGATCGATGAATCCCTGCAGGGCCTGTGGACGCCGCAGATGCTGTCCTTGCAGAACATAGGCGCCTTCAGTCTTAAAAAGGGCTGTTATCCGGGACAGGAAATCGTGGCCCGCACGCACTATCTTGGCAAAAGCAAACGCCAGCTTCGGGCGCTGTGCGGACTGGGTTTGGCCGCCGGACAACCACTGCATCAGAACGGACTGGATATCGGCAAGGTCGTAAACGCAGACCGGACCGGTACCTTCGGCGTCGCCGTACTGCCGACGGAGTTTGACCTGACCTCCCCGCTGGCCAACAGTTCAGGGGCATTGGACCTGATTACCTCGCCATCATAAGCAGTGATGCAGTCCCCGCGAAAACGCCTGGGCCAGGCCAGCGCCCCTTGGCCGAGGGCTTGAATACGCTGATGCAGGCCCTGAAACGCTAGTGTTGTTACTCTAGAAATATGCTAGTCTTTCTGAAAACAGCATCCAAACCCCTTCCGGACATAAAACCATGCTACGTCGTTCACTGCTCGCTATCAGCCTTTCTGCCTTCAGCATTTCCGCCATGGCGGCCAATTACACGGTATCCGTGGAACCCAACTATCCAGCCAGCCAGGCTCAGGAAATCTATAAACCCCTGCTGAGCTACCTGGGCAAAACCACCGGGCATACCTTTACGCTGAAGACGGTGAACAATTACCACGCCTACTGGCGCGATGTGCTCGCCAACACCCCGACCGATTTCACCTTCGAGGAAGCCCACTTCGCCGACTTCAGGATCCAGCGCTTCGGCTTCCTGCCTTTGGTCAGGGTAGCGGAGCCGACCCAGTTCTCCCTGTTGGTCAGTCCGGAAAATAAAGACAGAGGGACTCAGGGACTGTTCTCGGGCACCACCGTCAGCATGCCTGCGCCTAGTCTGGGCTATCTGTTCCTGGGTGAATTATTTCCGAATCCCATTGCACAGCCTGAAATCTCATCAACGGCGCAGACCTGGAAAGACGGGATTGACAGCGTATTCGCCATGGAAGCCGCCGGCGCCATCGCACCGACCTACATCACCCAGCAATACCCTAATCTGGAGTCGGTTTACCTGTCCCGCAGTCTGCCCGGCCGCTCGATGAACGCTTCGGCCAAAGTACCGGCGGATGTCCGCAAGGCAGTCACCAATGCCATGCTTAAATTGCATCAGAATGCCGGCTTGATCGATGTATTGACCGAACTGGGCACTGCACAGTTCATCACCAGCAGCGCCGCGGATGTCTACGGCAATGAGCGCATGCTGCGCCGCGTCTTCGGTTACCCCAAGACGGCATTGAAAGCCAAGCCGCCTGCCGCCGCCGCAAAACCGGCTGCGGTTCCTGCGCCTGCGGCCGCCGTTAAGAAATAAACGTCAGACCAGATCGATGGCGGCGCTGACGATGTCGGCGTCCGCCGGAATGACTGCGAAAGCGGCGCCCGCCAAGGGCGTGTAGGTGTCCGCGCCAACCACACGGCGCAGGGGTTTTGCGCCTGATCCGGCCTCCACGATGGCGGTGATGATGCCCTCGCCGACACCGGCGCTGCGCCGCCCCTCATCCACGATGATGATGCGTTTGCACTCGCCGGCATGCCTGGCGATCGCTTCCGCATTCAACGGCTGCAGCCAACGCAGATCGACAACCCGGACCTTCCATTGCAGCGTTTCCTCGATCTGCTTTGCGGCACGGAGGCTCATCGGCACGCCGTTGCCGAAGGTGAACACCACGACATCGCTGTGATCGGGGAAATACACGCGCTCGGCGCCGATTTCCATCGCTTCCGACAGGGCCGGATAATTGGTCTGCCACAGTCCGTCGCCCGGTGCGTGCAGGTCCTTGGTCATGTACAGGGCGATCGGCTCCAGATAGGCGCAGACCCGGCCGTCGACTTTCGCCAAAGCCATCATCGCGCGCAGCATGGTCACCGCATCGTCACCGCGCGAGGGGCAGCCGACCACCAGGCTCGGGATATCGCGCAGCGCGGTAATCGAATTGTCGTTATGGAAATGCCCGCCGAAGCCGCGCTGGTAACCCAACGAAGCGACGCGCATCACCATCGGGTTCCGGTATTGTCCGTTGCTGAAGAACTGCAGGGAACAGGCTTCGCCGCGGATCTGGTCGCAGGCGTTATGGAAATAGGCGAGGTACTGGATTTCGGGCAGGGGCAGCATGCCTAGGTTGGCGAAGCCCTGCGCCAGGCCGAGAATCATGGTTTCATCGAGCAGCGTGTTGAATACCCGCGCACCCTTGAAGGCTTTCTGCAGGCCTTTGGTGACGGTATACACGCCGCCCTTCTGGGCAACGTCTTCACCGAACAGAAGGCTCTCGGGGTACTTGCAGAACAGATCGTGCAAGGCGTTGTTGATCTGGATCGCCAAATGCCGGGGCGGCTGGTTTTCCGGCAGCTTATCTTCCGAGCCGAAAACGGCCAGACGCTTTTCCTGGAAATCGGCTCGCTTGGCTTCTGCCATGACCGCAGCCGGCGTAAAGGGCGCGAGCGGCTTGATGACCTCTTCCAAGGTTTCCAGTTTCGGGCGGCTGTCGGCATCGGCCGCGGCGGCGAAACACCTGGCGCGCGTGGCTTCATATAAGTCGAGCACCTGCCGCTTGTCCATCAGGCCGGACTGCAGGGCGATTTCGGCCGAGCGCAGCAGGGGGTCGGAAGCTTCGACGGCCATCAATTCCTCGATCGAACGCCATTCAATCTCGAAATCGGTGCCGGCATGCCCCATGATGCGAGTTGTCTTAAGATGCAGGAACGTCGGGCGGCGGGTGCTGCGGCAATGATCGATGGCGCGCTGGACCTGCGCATAGCCCTCGGCGATGTCGAGGCCGTCGGCATAGAAATAATCCAGTCCGTCACGGTTCTTGAAGGCATTGTTGATCCAGCCCGTCGGAGTTTTCACCGAAATGCCGATGCCGTTGTCTTCGCAGACGAACAGGACCGGCGCGGGAAGCTTCTGGTAGGCCGTCCATTGCGCGGTATTGAATGCGGTCTGGGCGGTTGCATGGTTGCTGGATGCATCGCCGAACGAGCAGATCACGATGGAATCATCCGGTATCGGCGAGGCATGCCCGATGCGCTTGGCCTGCTCGATGGCAACGGCGGTGCCGAGCGCTTTCGGCAGATGCGAAGCGATGGTCGAGGTCTGCGGCAAGACCCACAGCGGCTTGCTGCCCCAGACTTTATGGCGTCCGCCGGAAATCGGATCATCTTTGCTGGCCGCGAAACTCAACGCCGAATCCATCACCGGATCCATGCCCGGCAGCTTGCGGAAGCGCTCGGCCATGAAACCGCCGCTGCGGTAATGCAGGAACGCCGGATCGGTATGACGGGCCAAGCGCGCAACCATGGCGTTGCCTTCGTGGCCGGAACTGCCGATGGTGTAGAACACTTTCTGCTGTACGCGAAGCACACGGGCCATCAGGTCCAAGTGCCGGGAAATCAACTGCGATTCGAACAGTTCGGCGAAATCGCCGGCGCTGCAGGCGCTGCCGTCGAGAATGGACTCGCCTGGCGTCGGCTTGGGCAATACCTGACCCTGCCAGTTGCTGACGAATTCGATGAAATTATCATCGCAGACCTTGGCCCGGTTGAGGTCTTTATGGCGGGCGGGAATCAATGGCGTCTGTGCTGACATGCTGTACTCGATTAACGGTTGATATTGCTGTCGGTGCCGCAGCGGGTCAACCACTGCTGACGTGTCTGTCCCCAGACCTCGACCTCGAAATGCTCATAAGGGGCCGGCAGATTTTCCATCCGCAGGTACGATGAGCCCAGTTTGCGGGCAACCGCCTTGGAGCCCGCATTATCCGGAAGGATGGTATGGATGACATCGGTCCAACCAAGATGCCCGAAAGCCCAATCGATGGCCGCTATCGAACCTTCGGTGGCGTAGCCTTTGCCTTCGGCTTCGCGGATGATGCCCCAGCCGACCTCGGTACCCGGCCAGCCCTCGGGCTGCCAGGTGCCTAGCCGTCCGACCCATGCTCCGGACGATTTCTCTATGACGGAAAACATCGCGAAACCATACAGGACCCAGGCTCCCGCCATGGAGGTTATGCCACGCCACACGGCAGACCGAGGTTGGATTCCACCGATATAGCGGGCACTTTGCTCGTCAGCCATGAAGGCGGCCCAGGCATCGAAGTCTTCCTTCGACGGCGGCCGCAGAATCAGTCGCTCGGTTTCAAGCGTTGGGCCGATGGGAGCCGACATGTCAGCCGTTAAAACGCGTTGATTCCGGTTAATTCGCGGCCAATCACCAGTTGATGCACGGTTTCCGTACCTTCGTAGGTGATGACCGATTCCAGGTTCAAGGCATGGCGTATCGGGCAGTATTCGGTGGTGATGCCGGCGCCGCCGAGGATGTCACGCGCTTCGCGGGCGATGTCGATTGCCATGCGGCAGTTGTTCCACTTGGCCAAGGACACCTGCGAAGGCTGCATCTGACCGGCGTCTTTCAGGCGCCCAAGCTGCAGGCTGAGCAACTGCGCCAGCGTGATGCGGCGGGCCATCTCGGCCAGTTTGATCTGGATGGCCTGGTTGGCCGCCAGAGGGCGGTCGAACAGCATGCGGGTTTTGGTATATTCAACCACTTCGGTCAAACAGGCCTGTGCCGCGCCGATCGGACCCCAGGTGATGCCGTAACGCGCCTGTGTCAGGCAGCCGAGCGGCCCTTTCAGGCCTTTGACGTTCGGCAGGCGATTCGCTTCCGGCACCCGTACGTTGTCGAAGAACAGACCGGATGTGACCGAGGCGCGCAAGCTCATCTTGTGCTTGATTTCCTGTGCAACGAAACCTGGCGTGCCCTTTTCGATGATGAAGCCCTGGATGCCCTCGTCGGTCATGGCCCAGACAATGGCGATGTCGGCCAGGTTGCCGTTGGTGATCCACATTTTGGCGCCGTTGATGACCCAGTCGCCGCCGTCTTTCTTGGCGTGGGTCTTCATGTTGGCGGGATCCGAGCCGCCGTGCGGTTCGGTTAGGCCGAAACAGCCGATGATTTCACCGCGCGCCATGCCGGGCAGGTATTTTTCGCGCTGTTCTTCGGTGCCGTAGGCGAAGATCGGATACATGCACAAAGAACTCTGCACCGAAACGAAGCTGCGGATGCCTGAATCACCGCGCTCCAGTTCCTGGCAGATCAGGCCGTAGCTGACCGAATTCAGGCCTGCACAACCGTATTTTTCCGGCAACGACGAGCCCAACAGGCCCATATCGGCGATTTCGGAAACCAGTTCCTTCGGAAAGCGGCCCTGGTCGAAGGCATCGCCGATGATCGGAATGACTTTCTCGTCGGTGAAACGCGCCACGGCGTCCTGGATCATGCGCTCTTCTTCGGTGAGCAGTGAGCGGATGTCAAACAAATCGGTGGGGTTCAAAGCCATGACGGTTTCCTTATCAAATCAGGCGCCTATTTTAACCCAAAACCCTGATGCAAACTGTGCCAAAATGGCATTTGGACAAGCAATTCACGGAGTGAACACATGTTGAAGTCGTTGATAGGCCCTTTCGTCGCATACGCAGCCAAACTGCGCTTTCCGACCCTGTTCAAGCTGGTGCTGGGGCT
>DATMWF010000133.1:0-6245 GCA_035562675.1 Arenimonas sp.
CGCCGGCTGGTGCAGCTGACCGTCGATGACGCCGTCGAAACCGATTCACTGATGGACATGCTGCTGTCCAAGAAACGCGCGCCGGACCGCAAGCAATGGCTGGAAACCAAAGGCGACCTGGCCTCGCTGGAAATCTGATCCAAGCGACCAGGACCTCGGGCATCTGCAGATGAATTCAATACTCGACAACACCTACGGCGCGGACCGGAACGGACTGATCTGGGGTTATCGTTTTATTCCAGGCGGTTCCGCAACCCCTGTAAACGCATCGGAAGTCCAGGCGTTCATGGCAACGCCGGAATCCGAGCGTGCCGGGGAGTTTCTCTGGCTGCACATCTCCCTGTCGCATGCATCGTCCCTGCCATGGCTCCAGAACAATTTCAAGCTTCCGGATGAATATTACGAAACCCTGCAGAGCCATGCCGGCTCCACCCGCGTGGAGCAGGACGGCGATTCGCTCATCGCGGTCGTCAACGACGTGCAATTCGATTTCACGCTGGACTCCTCTTCGATCGCCAGCACAAGCATCGCCGTGGACAAGTGCACCTTCATCAGTGCCCGGCTGAAACCGCTGAGGTCATTGGATCAACTGCGATCGGCGGTCCGGGCGGGGGAATCCTTCCGATCGACCATCGAGCTGCTGGCCCACCTGCTGCAAGACCAGGCTGACGTGCTCGTCAACATCCTGAGGACCTCGACCTCCCGGGTCGATCAAATCGAAGATCGACTCCTGTCCAATCGGACGAATGCCAAACGCAGCGAGTTGGGAAACTTGCGCCGGGTGCTGGTCCGCCTGCAACGCCTTCTGTCGCCGGAACCTGCGGCTTTGTTTCGCCTGCTGAACCGCCCGCCATCCTGGTTCACCGATTTCGACACCAGCGAACTCAAGGAAGCCGCCGAGGAATTCTCGGTGGCGGTCGGCGACTCAGCCGCATTGGCCGAACGCGTGAAACTGCTGCAGGAGGAACTGGCGGCATCGGTGAACGAGCAGACCAACCGGACATTGGCGGTGCTTACCATCGTCACCGTGCTGGCCTTGCCGATCAATCTCACATCCGGACTATTCGGCATGAATGTCGGCGGCATCCCGTTTTCGGAAAACCCGTTGGGCTTCGGGATAATCGCCTCCATCCTGATCTGCGTCACCGTCTCGCTGGCGTACATCGCCTTCGTAAGAAACAAGGATTGACCCGGCGCGGCAACCGGTGCGATGGATGTTGGTTCAGGCGGCGCCATCGGCCCGATCAACGCCCGCGCAGGCACAAGCCTTCGGCAGCGCCCGGGCTGAAGACTGGCAGGCCGGCGTCCATGGGGAAAAGCGCATCCTCTCCGAACCTTAACCCCGGCCGGAAACGGCGCTTACGAAAACAGGCGCTCCAGCCACGCGGCGAAACGGCTGATTTCCACGTCGAAGCGCCCATTGACGGCCAGGTAGACCAGATACAGGAACAGCACCAGCGTGCCGATTGAAATCAGCCGCTGTCCCAGGCTGGCGAAGCGCAAGTTACGGGAATTCGGATCCGCGTTCTTCATGCCTGCTCCTTCGGTGCCTCAACCGACACCATGTGACATACCGTAACGCGAATGCCTCAGCCGGGCAAGTCCATGGCTGCGCGCATCATGCGCATGATCAAGGCCTGCACCGGCGCCGCCTTCTCGGCATCGAAGACGGCCATCGCCGCGTCCATGTAGACGCTTTGCGACAATTCGAGCTGGAAAGCAACTATGCGCTCGTCGGGCTGCGCGTAATTGCGGGTGATGTAGCCACCCTTGAATCGTCCGTTGCTGACCCAGGAATAATCGGTCTGCGCGGCCATTACGGCTTCCACGGCCGCCAAGGCGGCATCGGGGAAACTGGCGCCGCCGGCCGTACCGAGATTGAAATCCGGCAGCCGGCCTTCGAACAGGTACGGCAGTTCCGGACGGATGGAATGCCCTTCCCACACCAGTACCCTGCCATGCTGCTGCTTGATGCGCAGGATTTCGGCGCGCAGCGCGCCGTGGTATGGCTGCCAATACTGAGCGCGCCGGTGCACGATGTCGTTTTGGTCCGGCTGCCGGCCATCCAGGTAAATCGCCTCGCCGCTGAACGCGGTGACCGGGCACAGGCCGGTGGTGTTCTGGCCCGGGTACAGGGATACGTCGTCCGGCGGTCGGTTCAAGTCGATGACATAACGCGAATAGCGCGGTTTGAGGACGGACGCACCGAACGCCTTGGCGAAAGCATACAGCCTGTCGACGTACCAGTCGGTATCCGGAGCGCCGTGCGCGAATGGCTTCAGGTTTGCACGGATGGCTTCGGGGATCTCCGAACCGTTATGCGGCAGGCTGACCAGCAAGGGCTGCGTGCCCTGATGCAGTTCGAAGGTGTGCATCAGAAGCGGCCTGCGCTGTAGGGTGACACATCGATCGAGGGTGATTTTCCGGTCACCAGTTCCGCAATCAGATGGCCGGTCATCGCACTCATGCTCATGCCCAGCATGCCGTGCCCGGTGGCGAAGAACAGGTTGCCGTGCCTGGGCGACTTGCCGATGACCGGCAGATCGTCATAGGTCATCGGACGCCAGCCGAACCATTGATCCTGGACCTCGGCGCCGACCGGCTGATGCAGGAATTCGCGGGCCCCGAGCTCAAGCGCGGCGAGCCGTTTCGGATTGAGGCTGTCGTCGAAGCCGGAGAACTCCATGGTACTGCCCAATCGGAAGCCATCCGGCCAGGCGGTCACGCACACGCTGCGCTCGCTGAGCACCAACGGCGTGTTCGGCGTCAGTTCGGGCCTGCTGTAGGTGATTGAATAACCCTTGCCCGGCTGTATCGGCAGGTTGACGTCGATGCTTTTCGCCAGGGCGGCGGACCACACCGCCATCGCCACAACCACCGACTCGGCCGAATAAGCGCCCGCATCGGTATTCACGCTGCGCACGCGGCCATGCTCGATGTCCAGGGCCAGCACCTCACGGCCCTCTTCGATGACGCCGCCGAGTGCCCGCACGGTCCTGGCCAGCTCGGCGCAGTAGGCATCCGGACGCAGATGGGCATCGCCGGGAAAGAACACGCCACCGGCCATGGTCGGTTTCAGGGCCGGTTCGCGAAGGGCAAGCTGACCGGCGCTGAGCACTTCGGCGGTCACCGAGCACTCCTTCAGCAGCGGCAGATCAGCCAGCATTTCATCCAGGCCCTGCTGCGAATTGAACGCGTACATCTCACCCGTGGTTTCGAAAGCGCATGCCAGCTGATGGTTTTCAATGGTTTCCTGCAATAACGTCCGTGACGCGTTCAACAGACGGGCTTTGGCCAAGGCACCTTGGCGCAGGTCCTTGGCGTTGCAGCGCAGCGAGAAACGCAGCAGCCATTCCAGCAGGCCAAGATCGGTGGACGGCTTCACGTAAAACGGTGCGTCGGCCTGCCGCATGTATTTCAGGGCCTTGCCGATCATGCCCGGCGCCGCCAACGGCAGCGCATGGCTGGGCGTGATGGTGCCGCAGTTGCCGTAAGAGGTCGCGGCGCCGGCAGTGTATTTTTCCAGCACCCGCACCGAACGGCCCTGCTTCAGCAGGAACAGCGCGCAACTCAGGCCGATTACGCCGCCGCCGAGGATAAGAACGTCTTGCTTGGAGTTTGTCATGGCAGCCAGAAAAGGGATTCAAGCCTTATGATACAAACTTTGGCCGCTTGCCGTAAGTGAGCCAGCGCCAGACGTATTCGGCGGGGCCCATGCTGAAGCGCTTCAGCCACCAGGCACTGTAGGCCGTCTGCAGCGCGATCAGCGCAAGCGCGAACGGAATATGCCAGACACGCGGCAGCTGCTGGTAATACCCGAGGCCATAGCCGTAGAACACCAGCGTGCAGATCAGGGAGTGCGCCAGATAGTTGCTGAGCGCCATGCGGCCGAGCGGCGCCAGCTTCCCAAACATGCGCTGCATGCGCGGCAACGGCCATAGACTCCGGAAGGAGAAGAAATAGCCCAGACACATCAGCAGGCTGCCGATCGCGTTGAGCACGAACACCTGCGCGAACACCGGCCCGCCGGCCAACGGATTCACCTCCGGCGCGACTGCGACGCTCAGCAGGATGACGGCCAGCCCAGCCAGCCAGATCAGCAGGCCGCCGCGCAGGGCGCTGACGGTGAACGATGCCGGCGGCGCCACCTTGCCGGTCCGGTATAGCCGTGCGCCGAGGGCGAACATGGCGATCACCATCGGCAGGAAGATGACATTGAATGCCATCACGCCAGGGAGTTCCTCCAACCGCCACTGCAGCACCTCGGCATAGCTGCCCTGTGATATCACGGCGGCCTCCTTGCTCATTTGCCCCAGCAGGTCCTTATCTGCGGTTTCCGATAACGGCGCGAAAACGCCAGACAGCCCGATGATCAGCAACGGAGCCATATACAGCAGGACGACAGTGGCTATTTTCGGTGCTGCCGGCGTGCGGAAAAAATAGGAGAAAACGAACCCTGCCAATGCATAGGTAAGCAGGATGTCGCCTTCCCAGATAAACAGGGCATGCAACAGACCGAAGGCCAGCAACGACCAGAGCCGACGTCGGTAGATCGACCGGAAGTCCCCGCCGCGGGCCTGCAGGCGGTCAAACATCACCGCGAAGCCGACGCCGAACAGGGTCGAGAACAGGGTCCAGAACTTGCCTTGAACGAAAATATAGATGAACGCGTCGCTCCAGCGGTCGGCGCCCTCCAGCCGGCCGTCGATGCCGGTGATCGCCTGCGTGATCGGGCCGGTGAAGGCCTCGAGATTCATCAACAGGATGCCGAACAAAGCGAAGCCCCGAATCGCGTCGAGCATGTCGATGCGTTCGGGGCCGGTGATCGGACGGAAGTCCGTGCGGTTGTCGGTCATCTCGGGTTCCCTGCGGTTTACCTACTGTAACCGCGGATGCCGCATCACACCATATGCCGGAAGTTTAGTGCTGCACGCCGCCATCGCCGTGCGCATGGCCATGCGCGATTTCCTCTTCGCTGGCGGCGCGCACGTCAAGCACGTCAACCGCGAAGTCGAGCGATTTGCCGGCCATCGGATGATTGAGGTCGACGTCGACGACGCTCATGCCGACTTTCAGCACGGTCATCGCGCGCGGACCCATTTCGGTCGGCAGGACGACCTGCATGCCCGGCGCCAGCCTGGCGTTCTTGAACAGTTTTTTCGGAATGCGCTGGGTCATGCCGTCCCGGCGTTCGCCGTAGGCCTGGTCAGGACTGATGGTGACCGAAACCTGGTCGCCGGCCTGCTTGCCGATCAAGGCTTCCTCGAGGCCCGGAATGATGCCGCCGTGCCCGATGAGCACGCTCAACGGCTGGCCTTCCTGCGAGCTTTCCAGCTGTTCCTTGCCGGTTTCGGTGACACTGTAGTGGAATTTAACCACCGAGTTTTTTTCGATATTCATATTCAATCCAGATCCAAAGGTGACGAAGCGCCCTGATTTAGGCACAATGAAAGACCGTCTATTATCCAAGTTAGCGCGCCCAAATGCCAGTAAAATCCGCGACTAGACTCATTTTCATCGCTTTGACACTGCTGCTGGCCGGCTGTGCCGGTGGCCCGGATCACGGCAAAGGGGCGTATCACCCGGAAGTGACCGGACTCGGCTACGACGATTCGAGCGTGCCCGCCAGCTTGAAAGCAGCGGCCAATGATGTGTTGTTCCAGGCCATCAGCCTGGTCGGCACGCCCTACCGGTACGGCGGTAACTCGCCGGAATCCGGTTTCGACTGCAGCGGCCTGATCACCTATGTATTCCAAAGCAGCGCAGGCCTGAAACTGCCACGCAGCACCCGTGAACTGATTGACATCGACGCGCCCCACGTTGACCGTAGCCGCCTGTATCCCGGCGACCTGGTGTATTTCAATCCAGCCGGCGGGCGGGTCAGCCATATCGGCATTTACGTCGGCGAACGCCGGTTCGTGCACGCCCCGGCATCCGGCGGAACCGTCCGTATGGAGAACCTGGACCTGCCGTATTGGCAGAAACATTATGTCGAGGCGAAACGCGTTCTGGAATGAAATCAAGGGAATAACGGCGATAGCTGAAGCGGATATTCAGGATTTACTGGCAATTGCCCGGTATATCGCCTATACTGCGGATTGAAAGAAACGGTTCGTCTCCTAATCTCTGTGCTGTCGTCAACGCACTTACTCCGCACGAATCCACTCTCAGGCGCGTCTTGCGCATAGTTTAGCAACGTGGTGTTAGGAACGTTGCGTGTAGGAGTTACAACCATGTCATTTGAA